>JBBFLE010000002.1:300000-381636 GCA_037481695.1 bacterium
CAAGCATAGTCCCCTCCATTGCTCATCCTGCCACGGGAAAAAGGGGTCTACCACCTCTGAAGGCCCGTGCACCCCTTCTGGCTGAAACTCAGAGGCCGGATCGGGTCTTTCCACCTTGCCGTCCAGTATATAGAAATAGCGCGTACCGGGTTCTGCCTCTTCCACGACGCCCTGGAAGTAACCCATGGGACGAGGCTGCAGCTCTACCACCCGCTCCCTAGGGCTGACAATATGAAGCTGCACATTCCGGGCAAAAGGAGCCCATACTCGGAAGCGACTTCGAGATTCTCCAAGATATACTCCTCCCAAACGCTTGGAAGCCTTCATAACTGCTGCTCCCCTGGAGCTTGGGTCTTTACGTTTTTGGTGGTCCCCCCACTGGTCTCCAAGACTGCTCTTGCCTTGGGTAAAGCCGAAGGATGCTTTGACTGCAAGTAGGCCAACAGCCTCTCCCGCACATGGCAGCGAAGGTCCCAGACTCTGGAGGAGTCGGATGCACTAACCAAGGCCCTCAATTCCACAGTCCGTTCCGTGGCATTTGTCACTTGCAATGAACAGACTTTTCCGTCCCACAGATCTGTCCCTTTTGCAATCCTTAGAAGCTCCTCCCTGAGGGAAGCCACATCCACAGTGTAATCAACGTAAATCAATACTGTCCCCAGCAGGTCAGCAGAAACCCGTGTCCAATTCTGAAAGGGTTTTTCCACGAAATGACTGATCGGTACAACAAGCCTGCGCAGATCCCATATTCTTAGCACCACATAGGTAAGGGTGATCTCTTCCACCCTTCCCCACTCTCCCTCCACCACCAGGACATCATCTATCCGAAAAGGCTGTGTCATGGCAATTTGCAATCCAGCAAGCAGGGTAGATATGGTACGCTGCGCGGCAACACCCAGGATTATGCCTGCTATGCCTGCAGAGGCCAGGATGCCGGTGCCCAGCTGCCTTACCTTTTCGAATGTCATGAGGCCGCTCGCCAAGGCCAGCACCATCAGGACAACCGCCACCACCCTCTTGATGATTCTCACCTGGGTCTGCACTGCCCGTGCCTTAAGGTTGTCCCTGACCGAGATGTCATACTTGTACAGAATCCAGGACTCCACGGCGTCTGTCATTCGAAACCCAAGCCATGCCAAGCATGATATGGTCAGAAGGGCCAAGACCTGTGAGGCAAAATCTCTGAGACTTTGAGGCAATCTAATCAGAGGGAAAACTAGGGAAAGACCTAAAACCGGGCCCAGAGCTTTCAGTGGGTTTGAGCAGATCTGAACTACCAAATCATCCAGACGCGTCTGGCTCAGGATGGAGACCCTCTTGCCTATTTTCAACAAGACAATGGCCCCTATCCATCCCCCCATTAAGGCTGCTGCCGCCAGGGCTACTGAATCTACCCATTCACTAAGCCATGGCCAGTTCCAGGACATAAATACCCTCCCCTTCCAAGAAGTGTTCTTCCTGGCTCTAACCAATAGGCTCTTTCTTTACCAGCTCTAGCCGAACAGGGTCCCCTTAATCCTGCATCACAAAGTCCCGTCTTGGGCTTTGCATCCTGAGACCCAAATTCTTCATGGACTCAGATCAAACCTCTATGAGCCGGCTGCCAGGGTTTTCCAAAAGGATCAGTAAGGTAAGATAGTCTCTTATATTGCGCGTTATCAGGAAATGCCTTCGCACGAATTCCTTGCCTATCTTGCCCATCTCCCGGGCCAATTCAGGCTTTCTGAGCAGATAACGGATTCTGAAGGCACACCCTTCGGTAGAATGTACCAGGAAACCTGTCTGATAATCCCTCACCTGAAGAACTATACCGCCTACAGCACCGCCGATCACCGGCTTTCCTTTCCACATGGCCTCCGTGACCGTCAGTCCGAAACCCTCTCGAATTGATTTTTGAACTATGATGTCAGCTGCCCGCTGCAGGGCGTTGACCTCAAGATGGCTGTCCGGTGGAAGCATCAAAACCTGAATGTCCGGTTCACCCTGGGCCTCTTCCATGACTCTAGCAAAGATTCTAGGACCTTCCGGGTCGTCTGTGGCCTCTCCACCTACCAGAACCAGCTTGCAAGGGGTATGTTTCCTGACCATGCGAAAGGCCTGGATCACACCCACTGGGTCCTTGAAGGAGTCAAACCGGGAAACCTGCACAACTAAAGGACGATCCCTTTCCACTCCTAATCGGTCCATCACCCCCTGAATCTCTTCTGGGGAAAGCTCCCGGTTCTTTTGGCTCAGAGGATCAATGGAGGGATATATCAGGTACTGAGGATGTGGAAGGTTTTGGGAGAAACTGGGCATGGAAAAAACAGACGCATCATATTGCGCAACAGCTTTGCGCAGTGTACTCCAGATATGCCTGTCGGGCCTGGATATATCTATATGACACCGCCAGACCCAGTTCCTGGCCCTTCTTCGAGCATGCTCAATCAGAAAAGCAGGCTGTGGATCATGGATGACAACAGTGTCTGCATCCCAGGCAAATCGTTTGGCGTTCTCCCGATTCACCTCCAGGTAATGTTCAATGCCTCCAGGAGGATAAGTTGCTTTGAGCCCTTGGAGACTGTTGTGGAAAGCTTTTGTGACCTCAAAAAAGGTCTGGTCTCCCTGGATTATTTCCCAGCGGGTCTCCACGCCCAACTCATTTAGAAGTGGGACGTTTCTTTGCAACATCTCGGCCACTCCACCGCCTGTGCGAGTAGAGTTGACATGAACGAGTCTCTTTGGGCCCAAACGTTCTGCCAAGCGCTCCAGCTGGCCTATTACCTCCTCGCCTACCAAAGGTCTGTAATCCTCAAGGGTTATTTTCGCACTTCCATGAGGGCTCTCGGCGGATCTCGCCTTGCTTCTCCGCTCATTCCTCATGTTCTTCCCTCCTGATAACTCCCCCCAACAGCCGGAGCACTTCTTCCTTGAGCTCCCTGAGGGAATGAAAGTACACGTCCAGGTCTCGGATTGCCGCCACCAGATCAGATTGACCGAAATTGGATTCAATCCAGAATGAAAAATCGTCCGTTTCTTTTGGCCCTAGTCTCCATCTTGACTCCAAAAGGTGGAAGTATATTGAGTCAACTCCCATTCTGCTCAACCCATCATAGAACTCCCCTAGCGTCCAAGCGGATATCCTGGACCTCATCACCACTGTGGCACCTTCACAGAAATGGAATTCCAAACCAGGCCGAGCCCATGGTACCCTGGGCAGATCCCAAAGGTACTCTTCTAGGATGTCTACCAGACCATGGCGCACTGTCTCCAGATTGTCTGCATCAAAAGGGTCAAAAGAACTCAATTTCTCCGCAAGTCTTATGTCCTGCAAAGCCGTAGCAGCCCAGTGTGCGAAGTCATTGGGGAATTCCAGTCTGGGTTGAAAGAGTGTCAGGCGGGACTGAAATATATGGTAAAAGAGAACAGACTCCGGAACCTCTCTAATAGCATGGAGAAGTTCACGGAGGTTCACCACGCTCAATCCAACAGGCCGAATCATCACAAAACACTCCCTGAACCAGAAGGGATTTTGTGCCCTGACATCCATAGTCTGCTCCTTGCTTTTTCAGGCTCTCAAAGACTCACCATCTCTTCACAGAGCCAGGCGGGATTTCTCTCAACCGCTCCTTGTAAAGCCTGGGGAGGCCTTGATACAAAGCAGTGCCCCATCTTTTCCTTTCCAGGAGCTGCTCTGTGACCTGCCCCACCACCTTGGCAGGAACCCCTGTCACGATGGACCTGGGAGGCACTTGGAATCCCTCCTTTAACACGGCCCCTGCACCCACTATGGATTCCATGCCCACCCTCACACCATCCATCAGTACAGACCCCATGCCCACAAGAACCCTGTCTTCCACCACGGCCCCGTGTATGATGGCCCCGTGCCCCACGTGGCAATCCTCACCCAGTAGCACCGTTTCTCCCGGCCTTACATGCAACACACAGTTTTCCTGAAGATTGGAGCCCCTGCCCACTCGAATACTACCCCAATCGGCCCTGAGCACTGCACCCGGGCCCACGTAACAGTTGTCCCCCAGTTCCACATCTCCCACTATCACGGCCCAGGGATGAACGTACGCCCCATGGTGTACCTTGGGCTCTCGCTCCTCCAAAGCATAGAAGGGCATGGCCTCCCTCCTGGTCTTTAGCCTTTGATTCACCTCTTTGGGATCATAAACCATCGAAGCCTAGCAGGCAAACCGCGCCAAGGCCCTTTCTTGGACGTGATCAAAAAGGCCCTTGCCGGAACCTCTTGTTCCTTTGCGTGCTTGGAAAAAGGCTCTGTTGTCATTTGATCAAGGCTGGGATAACTTATCTGAACCCTGGCAAGCTCCTCCAGGAGAAAAAAACTTAGAAGGATCCCCATGTCCAAAAAAATGCTTATCAACGCGGCTGCTGAAGATCAGCTGAGGGTGGCCATAGTAGAAGACGGATTGCTCCAAGAAGTCGGAATGGAGACCAGCGCCCGGGGCCAGATTTCGGGCAACATATACAAGGCAGTGGTGGACAGGTTGGATGCGAGCCTCAATGCTGCCTTTGTGGACTATGGAGGGGAACGCAATGGCTTTTTGCCCGCAGATGAGGTCCATCCCAAATGGTACAAAGGGCAGGCAAAAAGAGAAGGAAACGGCCCTCCTTCCATCCGAAAGATCCTCGAGCGCAACCAGCAAATAATCGTTCAGGTGGCCCAGGACCCAAGAGGGCATAAAGGGGCGCTTCTTACTACCTTCATCTCCTTTCCTGGGCGTTTCCTGGTACTCATGCCCTACAGAGCAAAAAACGGGGTCTCCCGCAAGATCCAGGATGAGCAGGAGCGCACGCGCCTCAAGAAGCTCCTGGACGAAATCAATCCCTCAGAAGAGATGGGCTTCATAGCCAGGACAGCGGCTGAATCCAAGTCCAAGAATGACCTGCAAAGGGAGGCTAAGGCTTTGCGCAGATTGTGGCAGGGCATAGCCGAAAAGGCCAAGAAGGCCACCCCACCGGCTCTTCTTTACCAGGAGAGCAACCTGGCCATCAGGACCATCCGGGACTATCTCTCCCCAGACGTGGAAGAGATCCTGGTGGACGACCCCAAGCTTTTCGAGGAAATCCAGGAATTTTTTAAGGCCACCATGCCCAAGGCCGCCAAGATGGTGAAGCTTTACAAGGAGAAGACCCCGATATTCAACAAGTACCAAATCGAGGAACAGATAGAATCCATTCACTATCCCCAGGTTCGACTCAAATCAGGCGGCACCATAGTGATCACCCCCACCGAGGCCTTGGTGGCCATAGATGTCAACACGGGCAAGACAACCCTGCGGGAGGATCCGGAAACAACCGCTTTTAAGACCAACTTGGAGGCTGCAGAGGAGATAGCCAGGCAGCTCAGGTTGAGAGATCTGGGGGGCCTGATCGTGGTGGACTTCATAGACATGGAAAACAAGAAGCACAGGGCTGAGGTGGAAAAGACCTTGAAAGAGGCCTTCAAAAAGGACAAGGCCAGAGTCCGCATTTCCAAGATCTCCCAGTTTGGACTTCTGGAGATGTCCCGCCAGCGTCTGAGACCGCCTCTGGAGTCCAGGGCCTTTGATCCATGCCCATTTTGCAAGGGGGTCGGGCGTGTCAAATCCCCCGAAGCTCACGCTCTGCAGGTGCTTCGCAAGATCCAGGGAGCAGCAGCCAAGAAGAACCTGCTGAGAGTCGAAGGGGAACTGCCCCAAGGAACTGGCTGGTATCTTCTCAACGAGCTCAGAAAAGATCTGGCTGAAATGGAAAAGGACTTCGGCATAAAGATACTTTTGGATGTTAGGCCAGGAATTCCCTCCCAGGAAGCCATTCTTCGGCTATACCGCCTGAAAAAGGGAGAGGAGGGGGAGAGCATGGAGGAAATCCAGATCTGATGCATCAGAGGATCTCTCAAGGGCAGCACTGCTTCCAGGTCATGGCAGGGGGGCAGCCCCTGGCAGTTGTGCTTCAGACACCCCAGGGATGGCCTGAAGTGCCCTGCGTGGTGCTTTGTCACGGACTCTTGAGCTCCATGGAAAGCCCCAAGTTCAAGGCCTTGGCCGAGGCTCTTAACCAGGAGGGGCTTGCTGCCCTGCTTTTGGATTTCAGGGGTTGCGGGAAAAGCGGTGGAAGTCTCAAGGAAAGCACGGTCTCGGCCCGTGTGGAGGACCTAAGCACAGCTACTAGATTCTTGGCTCAAAGCTTGGAGCACAAAGGACCCCTCGGGCTCATGGGAAGCAGCATGGGGGGGTTTGTGGCCCTTCTTTATGCTGGGATGGGAAAGGCTGTGGCTGCCATTTCTGTTTGGGCTGCCCCTTTTGACCCTCTGGAGCTGGAAGACTTGAGAACACATCCGCAAACTGCTCAGTTGGGAAATTCCTTTTTCCAGGACCTGAGATCACATGATCTTTCAAAGATCAAAGGCAAGATCAAGAATCTGCTTGTGATCCACGGGGAAAAAGACGAGCTGATCCCCATCTCCCATGCTAAGCGCATCTACCAACTAGGCTGTGCTCCCAGGCAGATGTATCTGATTGCCCAGGCCGACCACAGGTTCACCCATCCGGCGCACAGACAAGAGGCCATCAGCCTCACCGTAAAGTGGTTCTTGAGACACATGAGGTGATCAAGGTCATGTTTGGGACCCGCATCTTTTACTTAATCATTCATGCTGGATACCCCGTGGCCCTTGTGAAACACCTGCTTTGAAGAGCTTCTCCCTTGGGAGCCTTTCAGCTATGCAACCTCTAGAGCAGGCCTTGTGTTGACATCACCCCAATGGGCTAGGCTTTGCAGGCAAGAGCGCCCTGGTAGCATTGAATCTTTTTTATCAACCCAGAGCATTGGTCAAGATCCGTCACTTTGTTTTCTTCTTCCCGAACACGGCTGCCATATCTGGCAACACTCAAGCCTGTGGGGTTTCACCAGCAAAAGATCTGGGGCAGCCCAAAATCCTCATCAAGCTTTTTCCTTCATGAATCTGTAGAGAAACTCTGCGTCAGAGGCTGAAAGGTTGAACTTGAGACAGGCCTCTTCCACGAGTTTGTGTTGGGCGGGGCAATCTTCATCTTTTCTTCGTTCAGAGATCCACTTGACAGCCTTCCTGAGGGCTTCTCCCTTGGGCATGACCTCGCTCATCTTCCGTCCCCCCCAAAAGAAATCTTCAAGAACTGCTTCCTTTACTTCGCAGACAAAAAGCCAAGTCTCTGGAAGCCCCATGATTTAGCCATTAAGATAACACATTGGGACCAATCCTGACCACCATTTGGGAGGAAGGATAAATGAAAATAATGGCAGTGATGGCTCATCCTGACGATGCAGAGGTATGGGCCGGGGGTACTTTGGCAAAATTTACGGACATGGGGCACCAGGCTCACATAGTGGTCATGACATACGATCCCCAACACCACAGGGGAAGGGAAGCCTTGGAAGGAGCCCGAAGACTGGGCTGTTCCATAGATCTCATGGGTATGCCCGATACTGGTGTGAGGGATACTGACCAGGCCGCCGACAAGCTGGTACAAATCCTTGGAAAACAGACACCCCAGATCCTGGTTGTACACAACCCCGACGACACGCACCCGGATCATGAGGCCAGTTTCTTGGTGGCTCGAAGAGCTTTGATAAGGTGGTACTCGGGGGCACAGAGGCCCAAGATCATCCCTTCCATCTTTGCGGCTAACACGTACAGGGGCATGGGCCTAAGGGGCCCTGTGGAACTGGATACCTTTGTTGAGATTTATGAACTCTGGGAACGGAAAGCCAATGCCCTTCTGGCACACCAGAGTCAGAATCCTCAGGCCTGGATCCCCAGGCAAAAGGCCATGCTGGAAGTGCTGGGAGCCAGATCCGGGTGTCAGATGGCAGAGGGATTCAGACGCCTGGTCCTTTTTGGAGAGCCCGGGTGCGTACCCCACCTGGACCCGAGCCTGCTCACCGCCAGGAATCCCTCTCAGGAGTGAGGGGCGATCCTGAAGAGAGAGTTCTCATGTGGCACTTGAGCTTGGATTTCTTGTGTGTTAGATAGGAAGACTCCAAAAAAGTAAAAACAGGGAGGGCCTCTAGGTGGAACTTCGGGTGGACAAATTGCGCAAGGCAGCCAGGGTGCTCTTGGAGGATGGAGAGGAGTTGCAGGGGAATTTTTTTGTTTCTCCGGTTTCTTCTTGTAGAAGCGGCCCTGAGCTGCTCTCGGATCTGCTCATGGGAGAAGCCTATTTCCTGCCTTTTGAGACAGAGCAAGGTCAGGTGGTTTTTCTCCAAAGGGATTTCATTCGCTATGTGACTCTTTCCCAAAAGGAAGTCCAAGAAGAAGTGCCATATGTCAAGCGTGAGGCCGTGGAGGTTTGCCTTCTGTGTGGAGAGATCTTGAAGGGGGATGTGCTCCTGGATCTTCCCAGGAGCCGATCCAGGCTTTCGGATTTCTTCAATTCCTGCGGGGGGTTCTTTTATCTCATTACCGAAGCCGGGCAGAATCTGGTCAACTCCCGCTCGGTCAAGTTGGTGCGTCCGGCCTCCAGGTAAGCTGGTGCAACATAAGGCCATCTGTCAAAGGCTTGTTTTGGGACTTCTTCCCGTGCCTGGCAGCCCGGCGTAGGTCTGGGCGATCTGGAGAAACCTCTTGGCCTCATCCCCCTGGGCCTCAAGGCTTGTGTCTTGGTAATGCAGTCTGCGCACAGCCACCCTGCAGAACTCTGAAGCCGAACCCCTAATCAACTCAGGGGCGTCCTCAGGCCCGTGGCTCCAAAGCTTTCCAGATGGCAAACGCAGTTCAACCCTCAGGGCTGTGGATGGAGGTTGCAGTCCGTTTACCTGATAGGCCCAGGGTCGGGCCAGGCAGGCCAGGAGAGCCACATGGCGAAGCCGGTCAGTATCCTTGGGGACGCGCCCAGCAGCATCAAAGATGTCCAGGCCGTGGGCCCAGGTCTCCATCAAGCGGGCTGTGGCAAAGGCCTTGGCACTCATGGGCATGGCGAACCAGGGTATTCTGCTTTTGGGATCGAGTCCCGAGAGTCTCTCTAGCATCTCTGTCCTGGATCTTTCCCACCAATCCAGGATTTCCCGGCTGCTCATGGATCTTCCTCTCTTGACTCCAATCTCATTGAAGCCCATGAGAACCCTCTTGGCCTCTTCCAAAGGGGAAAGATCTCCTTTTAGGATCTGCACCGCCACCTCGTCTATGTGGGCTATGTGTGAAACGCAATCTCTGAGGGTCCATCCCTGGGCAGGGCTGGGTAGATCCCAATGGGAATCCTTAAGTTGCAAAAGCAACTCCAACAGGGCTTCCTGTTCGGCCTTCAGGTCATCCAAGATTTCTTTCATTTGCGCCTCCTTCACAGACCCAGAAGTCTTCCTATTATCTCCCTTTGAATTTCCGAAGTTCCTCCCCCTATGGGCTGAATGCGCAAATCCCTCCAGATCCTCTGGACTGGAAATTCCATCATGTAGCCGTATCCACCATGTATCTGGATGCACTGATCCGCCACATCCACGGCTGTTTCGCATGCCAAGATCTTGCACATGGCCACCTCCTTGCGGCATTCCCTGCCATGCACATACAGCCAAACGGTATGGTATACGAGCTGCCTGGCGGCCTCCAGGCGGGTAAGCATGTCAGCGAAGCGGTGTCTTATGACCTGAAAACTCCCTATGGGCTGGCCAAAGGCATGGCGTTGCTTGGCGTAGCCCATGGTCATCTCCACGCAATCTCGGGCTGCGGCCACAGAGCTTGCGGCCATCACCAGTCTCTCTGTCTGAAACCCCTCCATTATCTGGTAAAACCCCCTTCCCTCTTCTCCCAGAAGGTTCTCCAGGGGCACCCTTACCTCCTCAAAGGCCAACTCAGCCGTATCCGAGGTGCGCCATCCCAGCTTCTCGAGTCTGCGGCTAACCCTGAATCCGGCTCTGTCTTTCTCCACAAGAATTTGCGAGATCCCTTTATGGCCCAGTTCGGGGGCTGTCTTGCAGGCCACAACGTAGAAGTCTGCCCTTGCACCATTTGTTATAAATGTCTTGGAACCACTGATTACCCAATGATCCCTGCTCTTGAAGGCCCGTGTCTTTATGTTTAGCACATCCGAGCCTGCATCAGGTTCTGTGACCGCGTAAGCCCCTATGGTTTGTCCCAGAATTCCAGGAGCCAGGAAGCGTTGCTTCTGCTCCTGGGTGCCAAAGCGGGAAACTGCAGGAAGAGCAACAAAAGCATGCAAACCTATTCCAGCACCCACGCCTCCAGATCCGCTCTTGGCAAGGGCTTCAGCCAGTACAACGTGATATCGGAAATCTCCACCGGCCCCACCATATTGCTCCGGGAACCCACCGGCCAGAAAACCCAGCTCCCCGGCTCTTTGAAATACTTCCAAAGGAAACTCCCCTTGCTGCTCCCACTCATCAGCATGAGGCCTGAGCTCGGCAAGAACCCATCTTTCGGCCTGCTGCCTGAAGATCCTGTGTTCCTCCTGGAATAACCAGTCGCTCATGGGTCCCTCCCCAGTGCAAAGGTAGCTGAAGGCTCAAAACTCTTCCAAAAACACATCTCTGACATTCTAGATGATCATCATCAGGCCTCATGTTCCTCTTGTGCCAAGGGGCGCTGAGTCCATTGCCCTTCTATCATGTCCTGAGGCTTCCCCCCTTTGGATATCCCGTGGATGGGAAACAATTTTTCTTCCAGGAATGCCACCACTCGTCTTGCCTCCTCCATGGCCCTGTCTTTTATTTCTCCTTCACTGGGATGGGGAGCATCCAAGAGGCTCCCAACCTCCATCTCAGGCCCGAACATCATTCCTCCCACCAGGCCTGCCAGCTCATCCTTGGGCTCCAGATCATTTAGGATTGCCCACGCCAGTGTCCACCAGCGGGCCGTCCTGTACATGTCGTATCCTCCCCCTCCCAGGGCCAATATTGGACGCCCCAGCCCTGCCATGCACCTCAGAGCATGGGAGTAACCATTGTTGGTGAGCCTGAGGTGGGTCAAGGGATCTGAAATCAGGGAATCCGCCCCTAGCTGGGCCACAATCAGATCAGGATCGAAGGCCTCCAGCAAGGGCAAAACCACCGAGTCAAAGGCCAGTTGGAATACCTCGTCATCGCTTCCAGGCTCAAGGGGGAGGTTCACGTTATATCCATAACCTTCTCCCTCCCCCAGCTGTGTTTCCCAACCGTCCCAAGGGTAGAGAGTGCGGCCAGTCTCATGAATGGAGATCACAAGCACCCTGGGATCCTTGTAAAAAGCCTCCTGAACCCCGTTGCCATGATGGGCGTCGCAATCCACATAGGCAACCTTCCAACCCCTTTTGAGGGCCTCGGGAACTGACACAGCAATGTCGTTGAGGTAACAAAACCCCTCTGCGTGATCTGGCATTCCATGATGCAGTCCACCGTAGAAATTTACTGCCACATCCGCCTCTCCTGCCAAGATGGCTCTCATGGCCCCAAGGGTTCCTCCCACGATCCCGCAGGCCCAATCATATAAACCTGGGACCACCGGGCATTCATGGGTTCCAAGCCCCTTCTGCAAAGTCTCCAGGGAAATCCTGCCTTCACTGGCCTCCTTCAGGACCCTTATGTAGGAAGGGTGGTGAAAACCAAGCAGCTCTTCCTCTTGCACCTTCACTGGGGCCACGACCCTCATCCAAGACCTTTCCCAAACTCCGTATCGCCCGCAGAGCTCTACGGTCTTGTAAACCCTCTCGGGTTTGAAGGGGTGGTCCCAAGCCAACTCGAAGGAGAAAAGATCTCTGGAATGCACGAAAACAGAGCAAAACTCTCTTTGCTTTCCAGGCCCTGGAAGCTTTTCTCTCAGATGAGTTACAGGCCAAATGCTCATGAGCCCTTTACCAGGGTAATCCGGATACAGTGGGAAGCTTTTGTGCCCTGACCATTTACCCTGACGGATCCTCACTACAAGGCCTTCTCCAGCAGGTGGCCCAGCACCTTTCTGTAGTCAAAGAATTCCCTAGCCAGTTCCAGAGCCGCTTGGGCATGCTTTTGAGGTTCCTGGGCCAGGGAAGCTATGGCCTGGGCTGCCTCCTCCACTGTGGAAAAGGGTAATATCCCTTTGCCGCTGGGCAGGATCTTGCTGAAGCCAGTCTCCTGAACTACCACTGGAACACCCAAGGCCAAATAGCAGGCGCTTCTGCAAGAGAACCATCCGCTCAGGCTGGCCACATAGGCATTCTTGGCCACACTCCACTCACCCAGGGAACTGGCCAGGTAGTCCCTGTAAACCCAAGGGTCTGAGGAGACCGGGTAAGCCTCCACCATATTCCAGCCGTGTGCTTGGAGTCTTTCTTTGGGTGCCCTTCCACTCATGGCCAGTTCCAGGGGAATCACACTCTTGGAGGGCAGATCCATGAATCTTTGGAACTCTGCACTCTTACCCTTGTACTCAACTCCATTTACCACCCTCCCTCCTTCGGCAGGCTCCCAGGAGGCCACCGTTGTAAGAGTCCTCCTTCTTTGGGGGACCGGCACCCGGTGAGGCTCGAAACACTCCACAACTATGGGCTGTCGGGTGGGGATCCAGGAGAAGATCTCCTTGGGGATCAGGCAGTCATGGGCTCCTATGTTCTCGGCAAAGGTGAAAAACACATGGTGCTCCTTCAACATCTCCACTCTGGAGCGATCTTCTTCGTCCAGGCTGTTGTTTACATAACCTGGCACCGAGGCCTGAGTGTACATGGGATCGCTGTCTATGAAAGCCACCCTCTTGACACCCAAATATTCCTCTCTCATCCAACAGGAGGCTGAGATGTGAAGGAAAAGATCTGCCTCCTTGCAGAAACTCTTTACCTTGTCCCATCCCAAGCCATAGGTCCTGCCTGTGGAGTCTCTAAAGAACCAACTATTCTTTAGGGCTGGCTCCAAAAGCTCTATCTGTCGGGCCAGGTATGAAGCATTTCTGCTTGCGTCCTCCACGAAAGTACCTGCCAGGGGGTCATAGCACCACTTGCCCGTGTCCTCGATGTACATGACCTCATGTCCCATCCTGAAAAAACCAAGCACGTACTGCAGGTAATCCCAAAAGACCCCGCCGAATGGGTAAGTACCTGCAAGCCCCGTAACCAAGATCTTCATTTCCCTGTCCTCCCTATTTCCCATGCTCCGAGATCCAAGATACCTGGCCTCCATGTTCTAATGGAGTGATACAGGATCTTCAGACCCTGAGGCTTTGACCTCGGAAATGGCAAGCTCAACCCTTTGCCTGAAAATGTACCATCTTCGAACATATCCCCCTTGCCGGTGTTTCTTGTCCAATGATTTGGGGCCATGGAGGCAGGGGGCCGGGCCTCAGTGTCCATAGAGCTCCCCGCTTACCTTCCCCCTAAAAACAGCGTAGCTGTAAATCAGGTAACCCACGACCACGGGCAAGACTATTACAGCTCCCCAAAGCAGGAAGGATAGGGTCTCTTTCTGGGAGGCAGCCTCCCAGAGGGTCACCGTGGGAGGGATGGCAAATGGATAGAAAGAGACAGCGAGTCCCAGGTAGCCTGAAAGAAATATCCCCACAGCCCAGATCAAAGGTGGTTTTTCTTGCTTTTTTTTGAGGCTCCTCAAAAGGGCCCCAAAACACACCAGGCCCAAGACTGGAAAAGCCCAGACATAGTAAATCCTGGGAATACTGAACCAGTTGGTCATGACCAGGGGATAGTGCACGGGTGTCCACACGGTCACCACAGCCATGAAGAAGATGACCCCCCAGGCAGCCTTCCTGGCCTGTTGGTAAGCCCTTTGCTGCACGGATCCGCTGGTCTTTATAATCAAGTAACAGGAGGCCAAAAGAATGTATCCCGGCATCAAAGCCACCCCTACCATCAGAGAAAAGGGGTTCAGCCAGTCAAAGGGGCCCCCAGCGAAATGAAGCTCTTTCACAGAGATCCCGCTCAGGATCCCCCCGAGGGTCAGGCCCTGGGAAAAGACCGCCACCAGGCTTCCCAGGAAGAAGGCCTTATCCCAGGGGCCTTTGCGCTTCCCGCTGGCTCTGAATTCAAAGGCCACTCCCCTGAAAATAAGGCCTGCCAGGAAAGCCACAAGAGGAATGTAAAGGGCGCTGGAGAGCACTCCGTAAACAACGGGAAAGCTGGCAAAAATGGCCCCTCCCCCAAATACCAGCCAGGTCTGGTTGGCATCCCACACAGGAGCTATGCTCCCCATGAGAATGTCCTTCTCGGACTCCTCCCGGGCCGTGGGAAATAGCAGCCCCACCCCCAGGCTGATCCCGTCCAGGACCACATAGAGAATCATCACCAGGGCAACCAGTCCGGCCCATAGGACTACCAGGTCCATGAGGCCATCTCCTCCCAAAATCTAAGTCAAATCCCTGTCCCTTCCATCTCCATCCATTGATGCTGCAAGGGGCCGCATCCCGGCAGGCCGCTGCAGAGGGGGGATGGGGCTTCGCAGGTCAGGACCTGCCCTCAAGGTGCGTATCACATACCAGAAATAGCTCCCACCGATCACCCCGCAGATTCCCACCAGGACGCACAGGGACCATAGCACCGTTGGGCCAGTTATGGGAGAGACCCCTTCGGAGGTGCGCATTATGTTATAAACGATCCAGGGTTGGCGGCCCACCTCCGAGGTTATCCACCCCAGATAGGTGGCCAAAAACCCCAGGGGTTGCGCTGCCACCAGGATCCTGAGCATTGTCCTGTTTTGATAAAGCCTTCCCCTCCACCAAAGCACACCGGCTGCCAAAGCCACGGCCAGCAAAACAAAGCCAATCCCCACCATGAGCCTGAAGCTGAAAAAGACCGGAGTCACCGGGGGACGATCCTCTGGGGGAAACTCCTTCAACCCCACCACCTTGCCCTCCCAGCTCCTGGTTATGAGCAGGCTGAGCATGTTGGGCACCAGCAGCTCAAAGCTATTCCTTTCCTGCTTCTCTTGAGGGATTGCGAACACCACGAAACCTGCCCCCCCGGAATAATTGGTCTCCCAATGAGCTTCCAGGGCCGCGAGTTTGGCTGGCTGGTGGCGGGCCACCACCAGGCCGTTGTGATCCCCCAGGAAAACCTGCAGTGGAGACAAAATCAAAGCCATGCCCAGAGCCAGGGCCAGGGAGCGGCGAAAAAAAGCCACATGCTCTCCCCTCAACAGGAAAAAGGCGCTTATCCCTGCCACCGCAAAGGCCGAGGTCTGATAAGATGCTACCAACATGTGCAGCAGCCTGGAGGGAAAAGAGGGATTAAAGATGGCTTCCCAGAAATCCACAACCTGGATAGTCCCTCTCACCACTGAATGCCCTGCGGGGGTCTGCATCCAGGAGTTGGCTGACATTATCCAGAAAGCCGAGAAGGTAGCCCCCAGCCCCACCAGGCAGGTGGCTGAGAAGTGAATGCCCCTGGGCACACGGTTCCAGCCGAATAGCATAATCCCCAGGAAGCCGGCTTCCAGAAAGAAGGCGGTCATGCCCTCATAGGCCATCAAAGGGGCGAAGACGTTTGCCACTGCCTGGGAAAATCTGGAAAAATTGGTACCGAACTGAAACTCCAAGACTATTCCCGAGACAACCCCTACTGCGAAGTGGATGGCAAAGACCTTCACCCAGAATCTGTACAGCCTGAAATAGAGCTCTTCCTTGCGTAACAGCCAGAGCAATTCCACCAAGATGAGATATATGGCCAGGCCCATGGTCAGGGTAGGGAAGGTGATGTGGAACAACGTGGTTATGGCGAACTGCCAACGAGACAGTAGCACTGGGTCCATGAGCGCTTTCCCAAAACAGCGGAGGCATCAAGCCTCCTGCCAGGTCTGTGTGCAATGGTTTTCTTCTTTTACCAGATGCCAAGCCCTCTGTTCAAGCTATTACTTGGCGGGCCTGGTAGGACCCTGGATTTCACCGGATTTTCCGCTCACAACCGGCTCTAGCACCGGGGCCAAGGCCTTGAGCAGCTGCACTGCAAGAGCGCTTGTGAAATCATAATTGGCAGCCTGTGGCCCTGGCACAAAAGCCGTGACAGCCCCGTAGTACCTCTCCCCCAGAAAAAACACGAAGGTGGCCGTCCTGTTCATCACCTTTCTGGCCAGGAGTTTTCCCCCGGCTCCGTACAACTCATAGCGGTGATCCCCGGTGCCCGTCTTGCCTCCTGTTTTCAAGAAGGAGCCGTCTTGCCTCCTGAAGGCCCCCTTTAACCTCCTGGCAGTGCCGTTTTCCACAACATCCACCAGGGCCCTGAGGGCTGCTCTGGCCACCTCTTGGGGCAGAATCCTTTCGGCCTTTCCCTCCCCCCTTGCCACCAAGGTCTCGTACGGGGTCCCCTGAGCAAAGTGAAGCCATTCCAACCTCTGGGTGGGAAGCCTTATTCCGTCATTGAGCAAGATACCCACCAACTCGGCCAAAGCAGCCGGTTGATCCGCCGAGCTTCCTATGGCCGTGGCATAAGAAGGCACCAGGGATTCAAAGGGGTAACCTAGTTTTCTCCAGGCCGCATGGATCCTCTCAAAGGCTTCTACCTCCATCATCATGGCCACCCTGCGCTCCTGAGCTTTTTTACGGCCTCCTTTTAGCAACCACTTGTAAGCTTCCTGGCGGGCCTTGGCCGCCTGGCTCATCACCTCTGCCCGAGTGGCCTGTGGATGCTTTTGAAGATAGGCCACCACCCAGAGCTCCAGAGGATGCACATGGGCCAGGAAGCCCTGATCCGCAAGGTCATAGCGTTTGGGGTCATATGTACGATAGAGGCTTTGGATGGCTGCATCCGAAATGGGTGTGTGGGGAAGTCTCTCCCTCAGGAATCTGGCAAGAGCTGCCTGATCAGCCTCAGGCCTGACAAACCTGAACACAGCGGCAAGCCTCTTGGGGGAACTCTGTACCTTGTGAAGCAACAGCTCCAAGGCCTCTTCCTCTGATTTGCCCTTGTATTTTCTGTAAAAACGCGCCAGGTACTCCCTGCCTTCCCTGTCCGCGAACCTGACCAAGTATTCCTTCCATTGGGGATCCTGAAGACGGCCCACGGCCGACGTCGTAAGCCCTGTGGCCCTGTACATATGATATCGCACCAGATCCCTCATAAGCCTCACAAAAACGAGATTCACGGAATGCCTGAACCCCTCCCTCACACTCACCACCAAATCGTTGTGCTCAGGATCAAAGTTCTCAAACCTGTGGAGTCCCCCTCCTGTAAAAAAATCTTCCTCCGGGCTGGCAGAATAGGTTCTTTCCAGGGCAGCCTCCAGCATGGCTTCCAGGCTTTTGTCTGCAGATCCTATGAGATGCTCCAAAGCCCAACGGGTAAGAGGATCGGACATCTCATCTAACTGCTTGAGAAGCTGATATCCAGGCATGGAAGCATAGCGCTCATGGAGCCAGGCTATTACCTCTAGGTAATGGACCAGAGTCCTTAGCTTGGCAGTGGAGCCCAAATCCAGTTTTACCCCCTCGTTGATGTTAAAGGGTCCGTCAAAATTGTCTGTCTGCACCCTAAGAAGGTTGGCCTTGGGGGTTCTTTCATAAAGTGTCAGACTGTAAAAAACCTTGGAAGGGTCCCCCTTGCCCAGAAGCCTGGGGCCTCTCAGGCCGGCTGCCTGAGCTGCAGAGACATCCGTCAGTCTTGTTAACACCTGGGTAACTTTTTCCTGAAGAGGCCTGTGGAAGGTGCTCATGACCTTCAAGTCCAGCCTGTCCAGGTCGTACAAGCTCTTCATTCCCAGGTCATTGAGCAGAACTATGCGCACCGAATTGGCTGCCTTGCGCTGAAGGAAAGAGACCGGCTCTGCAGAGGGAACCCTTTGCCTCAGTGTAGGTCTCAGCTCCATGGCAGCCCGGCTCAACTCCCAGGGAATGACTCCTGCTTGGGCCATGAGCCGCAGGTAATTGTCCACAAGCTGATTCAAAGAAGACTGGTCCATGGTCAGGTAGTAGGAAGGTCTTCTGTGAGCCAGCAACAGGCTCAACACCCTGCGGAAGGCCAGGACAGCCTCCTTGGGAGGAGACTTTCCTGAGAGGCTCTTCTCGTTTCTCAACAGCTCATTGGTAAAGTTGAAATCTGCATCGTACCAGGCCCAAAGACCGTCTCCCAGACCATTTACCTCACCGAAGCCCTGGATCGCAGCCAGAGGAATGGAGTTGAGATAGCTCACCACCAGATTGCGGCGAACTTCCCTGGTGTCTTCCCCTTCCAGGTAAGCCCGAAAAGAGGCCGAAGCCATTTGCCGAAGCTTCTCCAAGGGGTTGTGGGTTCGGCCCTCTGGGGAATGCCTGTATTTCTCGAGCTGGGTGGCTATGGTACTGCCCCCTGGGGTCCTACCTCCAGACCTGACAGCCCCACCGGCCATGTCCAAAATGGCCTTGGCCAGCCTGTCCCACTCCACGGCAGGGTTGCGAAGCGGGTACTTCTCATCCAAAAGCTCTCTGTTCTCTATGAAAAGAAGGGTTCGCACCACCATAGGGGGGATCTCACCAAAGTCGTTGTACACCCTCTGGGGATACCGGGCCGACCATAAGGGAGTCCCATCCTGATCCAGAATCTCCAGTCCAGCCCGGGTCTTCTCCCTGTAAATAGGGAAAAGGCCCTTGTCCACGGCTTCCATGAACATCTCGCTTGTCCTGGCTTGGGCCTTTACCTGGTATCCCTTTTGTCTGAGGCTATCCAGCCAGGCGGGCATCTGGGTGTAGCCCAGCCTCAAATCGTATGGTCCGGGACCCGGAAAACGGATGGCCTGGCTGGGCCCCTCTTCCACCCAGTATGTCATCTGCTGGGCAAGGCGTGAGAAGGTACGTGCCTGGAGCTGAGAGGTGGTAAGCTCCTCGGACAGGTATTTGTAGGCCCAATAGCCCATGGCAAACAAAAATCCCATGAGCAAGAGCCTTACAATGACGTATCGCAAGAACTTGCGAACTCTCATGGAGGATCCCCCACAAGAGCCATTGGGAACTGCTGGTGGCACCCCTGAAGTTCCCTGTAGAGTAGATCTCTCAAGCAAGCCATGTCATGGAAATTACAATAGCAATCATTCCCCAAGCCCTTGTGATTTTTCCCATTTTGAGACCCACACCGGAGAAGGACCCCATAGGGCAAACCAGGCTTCATCCAAGCATAAATCGGTTCATCCCAGGATATCGTGAAATTAGCCCACATCATGCATTAATCGCTGATAAAGGGGACCAGGGCTTCCCAGAATCATTTTTCAGACCGAGCCTGAAAAAATGCTCTGTTTATTGAGGTGCTGATAATGCCATCGGTGGCGCCTGGGCCTTAAGCCATCAGAGCGGTTTTCCCCCGGTTTCAAAGGGAGTGAGGCTTCTCTGCTATGGCAAGGATATATCTACCGCAGCCAGCATAGGCCTCAGCAGCCCGACACTCGATCTCCATCAAAAGATCCTGCTCCTTTTCCGATAGCTGTGAGGGCCTGATGATGGTGCCGTGGGGATCCTCCTGCAGGCCGGAGCAAATTCCTATGCCCAGGAGCCTAGGTGAACTGAGCCCCAGTTTACGATAAAGGCGTCTTATTTGATCTGTTGTCTGCCAGGTGTACCAAACCGGCTCCCCCCACAGGTAGCCTTCCTCCCTGTCCAGGGCCATTTGGGCTCCTTCCCAGCGCCAGCTCCAGACGGTTTGCAGTAAATTGTAGTACTGGGATCTAAAGGCCACAAAACTCACACCCCCTGGTTTCAAGACGCGTACAATCTCACCCAGCACCTCTTTCCACCTGGGAAGGAAGAAAGTAACTTCGATCAAAAGCACCACATCAGCTGAACTTTCCTGTTCTGTTTGCAAAAACTCCAGCAGGTCAGCCTCCTGGAACCTCAGGTTGGCGAGGCCTTGGGCCCTTTGCCTTGCTTTTTCCAGTGCTGGGCCAGCCAGATCCACGCCTCTTACTTGTCCCCCTCTCTCCAGGCTCCAACTGGCCAGGGGAATGCTGAGGCGACCCTGTCCACATCCCAGATCCAGGATGCATGGCCCACTCCCTTGGAATCTGGCCTCCAACTCAGGCAGGATCCAATACATGTACTGCCTGGCATAGTAGGCCTCATCAGGGCTCCCCATCATGTCATAGCGGGCCATGGTACGAATCACAGCCTCCCTGTGGGAAGCCGTGTCAAAGCTGGCTTCCGCCCTTTTTGTTCTCTTCCTGGGCATCCTCACCCCGTTGCCCCTTGGTAAACATGCCCACGAGCCTGATCCCTTTTTTTAACTCGGCTCAGTGCATGCCTCAGGTCAAAGACGGTCAATCTGTCGTTCCTGAGCCGACACGAGTAGTGACTCCTCAAGTACTCATAAAATCGTGGAAAATACTCAAACCACCAGTATGAAGACCAGGCAAAGGCCAAAAAAGAGGCACCCTGACCCCTTAGATCCTCCAGAGCTTCAATGGCTGCCTCGTCGCTTTGGGGAGGGCCCCAGTAGAATCCATTTCTGTCCAGTAAACAACGGCGTTGGGCCCCAGGTATTACTTCCCCAGTGCCCCAGTAATCGTCTTCCACCAACACATACGTGGATCCAGTGGGCACGACCCTTTGGAGATCCCCCACGGCCCTCTCCACCTTCCTCCACCAACCCCTCCTCTTCAAGCTCTCCTTCTTCACCCTAATCCCAAGACCCCTGGCGTGACTGGCAAGAGCATCAAGAGAAAAGTCCCACATCCTAACAAAAAGCTCCAGTCTCTCCCTGAAAGACTCCTTCAGGGTGTACTTGTCGGTATGGATCCTGTAAAGGCCCTGGGGCTCAGCCGTGGCCCTTACAAGCCCATACAAGGGGGCCAAGGTAGCCAGGTACAGATCACCACCCCCAAGGCGAAAAAGCTCCTCTGGGATGGGCATCACATGCTCCAAAAACCATCTGGCCCAGGCATTCCCGCTGGTGGGAGGAAAATGGTGCGGCCCTTCCAGGAGCAATTCCTCCCTAAGATCTCCTTGGGCAATATAGTCTGGCGGGACCTTCTTCACCATGACCCTGCTGCATGGATCCATGGTCCACATCTGCCACCTCACGGTGGACACCCCTTTGTCCCTGAACAAATCCATGCAGCTCTCTATGGCCGTAGGCAAAAGAGCGTCATCCGAATCCAAAAATATGATTACATCCCCCCTGCTCTTTTCAAATCCCACATTGAGGGCAGAAGCATGACCACCATTTTTTTTGAAAACAGCTTGGATGCGGTCTCCATAGGAACGGATGAGCTCAGCTGAATCATCAGTAGAGCCATCATCCACCACAATGGTCTCCACCTCAGGGTATGTCTGGTCCAGACAACTGTCTATGGTCTCCCTCAAATACCGCCCGTAGTTGTAACTGCTTATCACAACACTGGCCAGGGGCTCTCTGATCATCTTTCTAGCCTGCTCCCATGGAGGTTTTGGTCAGGCGCTGGCCATTTAATCACAGCAGATCTCATCTATCAACCTCCCTAAGACTCCCTCTCTTGGCCCATCTGCCAGAGGATTCCAAGGCCTTGGGTCCTAGTGGGCCTGAAGCCCCATGATGGTCTCCACTGCCCTTGGGATCCTCCAAGAAAATGGCGTGGGACCGCGTCCCTGATGATGGTCTCATAAATGGCCCCTTCATCCCCTAAGATCAAAAACAACGAGTCTCTTGTTCTCCAGCACACAGCGGTAATGACTTCGGATATGGCTGTGAAATCCAAGGTAATGGTCCAGCCACCAAAAGCAACTCCATACAAAGACGATGAAGCTGGCACCTTGCCTCCTCAGCCTCTCCATCTCTTCTATGGCCGTCTCATCGTCCGATGGCAGGCCCCAGTATCTTCCATCACGTTCCAGAAACGGAATGGCCCTTCGGCCCAAGAGCTCGCCTCCCACATCCCATTTGTCCTCATCCACCAAGATGAACGCCTCCCCTGGGGCTATGAGCTTCTCCATGTCCTGGATAGACTCGTGCACCTGATGGAACCATGAATCCCCAAGGCATGTCTCCATGTGAAAAGGCTTCCCCAGCCTGGCACACCAACGTGCCAACTCAGAATAGTAGAAATCGAACTCCTCCAGCCCTATTCGCAGCCTTTCAGCAAAAGACCTGCCTGCGTACCAGTTGCCATGGTGCCATCTGTAAAGACCCAGGGGCTCGAGGATTTCCTGTACCTTTCCCAAAAGCGGGACCATGGTCCACAGGTACCCATCCACCCCATAGCGGATCCCTCCTACTGGGAGGGGAAAGATCCTCTCCAGGGCCCAACGGGCCCATGCATGACCTGCCTTGGCCACCACCTTACCCACTGGGTTGCCTTCTGGGTCCACAACTTCAAGGGGCCAATCCACCTCCGCCAACTCCTGGTCCCGGAACAGTGGCACCACTGCTTCCATGGCGCCAGGGGCCAGTTCGTCATCCGAATCCACGAAGCAGATCACCTTTCCACGGCTCACAGAGAACCCTCTATTTAGGGCAGAGGCCTGCCCACCGTTTTCTTGGAAGATGGCCTTGAGCCTGTCCCTGTACCTAAGTAGGATAGCCCGGGAGTCATCGGTGGAGCCATCGTCCACCACGATCACCTCTGTGTTTGCATAGGTCTGGGCCAAGGCACTCTCTATGGACCTTTTCAGGAAACGGCCATAGTTGTAGTTGCTTATGATCACCGAGGCCAAAGGGCATTCATCCATCTTCGGTTTCCTTCAATGCCTTGGTCCAGGATCCAAAGAAAAATCCCTTCCCCGGGCTCAAAGACTCCCTGGTGTTAGTGGTGGCGCTGCCCCCACCCTCTCGGCTTCTTTCAGGCAAATGGATTCTACATGTCCAAGTGGTTTTGGAATTGACCCTCGAGCCAGATCCAGATTTCCTCCGGAGCCGCCTTTTGTGGAGGCTGAAGCCCTCATGCAAGTTGAACTCACTGGGCATGAAATCTGTTCTTAGACCGCCCACTGCGCCGAGTTTCCTGCCCCGCAATGGAGCTTGTGAAAACGTGCGTAAGCTCCTTGCTTGTTTAGAAGCTCCTCGTGGTTTCCTTCCTCCACGACTCTTCCTTCCTCCAGAACCACTATTCGGTCAGCATTTCGTATGGTAGAGAGCCGGTGGGCAATTATGAAAGTGGTGCGACCAGCCATCAAACCCTCCAGTGCCTTGACCAAATCAGCCTCTGTGGCAGAATCCAGCGAAGAGGTCGGCTCGTCCATGATCAGAATTGGGGCATCTTTAAGAAGAGCCCTGGCAATGGAGATGCGCTGTCTTTCTCCTCCGGAGAGGGAGGCCCCACCTTCACCTATGATGGTCTGGTAACCTTGTGGAAGCTTCTGGATGAATTCATGGGCTCCGGCAGCCTCCGCAGCCTTCATGATTTCCTTGATCCCTGCACCGGGGCGGCCATAGGAGATGTTTTCAGCCACGGTGAGAGGCAAGAGAAAAGGATCCTGAAGCACTATGGCCACTTGGGATCTGAGGCTCTCCAAGCTTACCTGCCTGATGTCCACCCCGTCCACTGTTATCCTCCCTTCCCAGGGGTCCAGCAGCCTGGGGATCAGACTTACCAGAGTGCTCTTGCCAGCTCCTGTGGGACCTACTATGGCCACGGTCTCCCCGGGAAGGGCGTGAAGGCTCACTTGATTCAATACGGGCCTGTCCTTCTCATATCCGGCGGTTACCCCTTCCAAGCGCACTTCCCTTCCTTTGGCTCCTGCGGCAGGCAAAGAACTGCAGCCAGGGGCGTCTTTGATTTCTTCCTCTTGAGCCATCACCTCCAAGACCCTTCTAGCCCCTCCTGCCGCAGCAGCAAAACCTGAAGCCAAGTAAGCCAGGGTTGTCATGGGTCCGTAAAGGGAGGCCAGGTATGTCAGAAAGACCAGAAGCCCCCCAACAGTTAGGGATTCCCGCACCACATGAATACCCCCGATGCCCATTATGACCGCGGTTCCCACGGCCAGGACCCCGCTGACCCCCACCTTGAACTGTAGCTGGGCGGCCACGGCCCTGAGGTAGGCCTGCAGTGTCCTGAAGGACATCTGTCTGAACCTCTTCTCCTCATAATCCTCTCTGCCAAAGGCCTGGACTGCCGGCAGCGCACTCAATGTCTGCTCTGCCAGGGCCACCATCCTGCCTTCCATCTGCTGCTGGTCGTAGGTACGTTCTGCCATGGGTTTGGCAAAGAGCCTTATGAGCAGGCCCAAAGGAGGTGCCACCATCAAGGCCAGAATCGCCAAAGGAGCATCCATGTGCCACATCACCGCAAAAAGCGTCCCCAAGCTGGCCAGAGCATGCAGCAGGGGAATCGCCACTCCCAGGACCAGCTGGTTCACACAGCCCGTATCATGGGTGACCCTTCTTAGCAGGTCTCCTGTCATCTGGCGGCCATGAAACCTGAGGGAAAGGCGCTGGAGTCGGTCGAAAAGCTCTGCCCCCAGGTCCATGGCCATGCGCACACCCACCCCGGCTTCCAGATAGGTTCGAAGCGTCTGAGAAGCTTGATTCAACAGGTAAACCATCACCGTGGCTGCAGCCAGCCATGCCACCAGCCCCAGGGGGGAATCTCCAGCAGGGATTTGCTCCAGCCATCTGAGCTTCTGCGGAAGAGGATCACCTTGCAAAACATTGTCCACCAGCACCTTCATGGGCCATGGAACCAAGGCTTCCAGCCCAACGCTCAGAAGCATGAGCAGGGCTATGACAGCAAGGCTCCTCCAGTGGGGTAGAGCATAGCCGAGTATCTCTAACCACCAACTTCTCATGCAACTCCCTCCTGGGGGATGAAAAGAAGCTGGCGGGCATACAATCTGGCGTAGAGTCCCCCTTTTTCCATTAGTTCCTGGTGGCTTCCGCACTCCACCACCTTGCCTGCCTCGAGCACAACTATTCTGTGGGCCCTTCTTATGGTGGAGAGCCTATGAGCTATGACAAGGGTGGTGCGACCCTGCATCAGTCTTTCCATGGCTTCCATGATCTCAGCCTCGGTCCTGACATCCACGGCCGAGGTAGGCTCATCCAGCACCAGCACCGGAGCGTCCTTCAAAATGGCTCTGGCTATGGCCAGGCGTTTTCTTTCCCCCCCTGAGAGGTTGGCCCCCCTTTCACTCAACACGGTCTCATAACCTCTGGGCAGCCTGAGGATGAATTCATGAGCACCGGCCATTCTGGCTGCCTCCTCTATCTCCCGAAGGCTTGCCCCTGGTCTGCCGTAGGCTATGTTCTCGGCCACTGAGATGGGCAACAAGAAGGGCTCCTGTAAGACTAGCGCCACCTGGGATCTCACGCTGGACAATTGGAGTTGCCTCAGATCCTGGCCGTCCATGGTGAGCCTGCCTTCCCAGGGATCAAAGAAACGCGGGATCAAGGAAGCCAAGGTGCTCTTTCCAGCCCCGCTGGGCCCCACTATGGCCACCATCTCCCCTGGCCTTGCCTCCATGGAGACTTGTTTCAAAATAGGTCTTCCCGGTTCATATCCGAAGGTAACTCCCTCCAGGCGCAGGTGCCTTCCACCATGGGGCCTTTGAGGGCTCAGAGCCTTGGCACCCGGAATTTCCCTGACCTCTTCTGGGGCCTCCAACACCTCCATGACCCTATCCATGCTGGCGCTGACAGATCTGAGCTCTCCGTAGGTACGGAGCAACTCCTGGATGGCATCATGCCAAGAACGAAGATAGGCCAGGAAGACCAGGAGATCCCCCACAGACATGGCCTCGGCCATGACCTTCTTGCCTCCCAAAAACAAAACCAGGGCCGTACCCATGGTAAGGGCCAGTCCGTTTACCATCCCGTACACATCCTTGAAGAGGCTCCCTTTCTGAGTTGCTGCCGTGGTCTCAGCGGCCAAGCGTTGGAAGGTCCTGCGGTTCATGGGCCTTGTGCCAAACGCCTGGACTATGGGTATGGCCGAGAGGGTCTGATGTACGAAAGCCATGAGGCGGGTCTCGGCCTCTCTGGTAACACGGGTGGTACTTTGCAGCCTTTGGCCGAAAAACATGGCGGAAGCTGCCAGGGCTGGCACCGTAATTAGGGTCACTGTCGTAAGGGTGGGCTCCAGTTTCCAGGCCACCACACCCATGCTCGCCATGACCATGATCTGGTGGGCTGGGCCTACCAGAAGCCCGTGGGCCAGGCTGTACACGCAGTAAGTATCCCCGCTTAAGCGGCTCAGGGACTCCCCTATTCCTTGGCGAATGTGATAAACAAAGGAAAACCTCTGAAGCCTGTGAAAGAGGTCAACGGCCAGATCGAAAACCATGCGCTGGCCGGCAGAGGTCCAGCTCCAAGAAAGTACCACATCCAGAGCGCTTTGAATGGCGAACAACCCCAGGCTGGAACATGCGGCAACTACGATGAGAACCACAGGGGTTATGCCCACGGAAAGCGCTTCCAGGGCACGGCGCACGGCCTCAGGTACAGCCTCATTCCCCAGGGCGTAGTCTACCAGGAGTTTCAGAGGCCATGGTTGAAGCGCGGAGGCAGCGGAACTCACACCTGTGAGCACCAGGATCAGAAGAAGTGAAGGCCACTGCTTCAGGATATATTTGGTCAGGGGCCTGTACTTTTGAAGCATTCTTGGCATCTAAAGCTTCTCCAGGAGTGCGTGGTGCACTCAAGAATCATTCTTGGCTTCCAAGGCCCTCTGGCAACAAGCTGCCGCCCAACCACAATCCCCCATGCTACCCCACCCCAGGAGCATCACCCCCAACAGGATGATCCCTCCCACCCCCCAGGCCTTATCCAGAAAAGCCGCCAAGGCAAGAACACCGCCAGCAGCCATGGCAGCCAGGCAGTAAGGTGAAATCACCGGCCAAAATCGCACCAGCACCTGTTGCTTGCCAGCTCCGTGTTCCTCCAATGCCATTTGCAGCCTGACCTTGCCCAGGAGCCCCCCTCTCACCTCCAGGTCCCATGAGTCATAATCTCCTCCTGCCCTGACCAAAGCCCCACTTTCTTTCAGGCTACTCTCCAATTTTTTCAACCTTTGTGCCTGGGATTCCCAATTTTCACTCCAGATGGCCCTTGTACGAGGAAACGGCAGTAGCATTCCACCTTGGCCCCTTCTGCGCCATGGACTCAGGCCGTTTTTGAGCCTTCCCCAAAGCCTGGCCAAAGGCTGCAAGAGGAACAAGGTGGCCGTTACACCCTTTAGAACCCAGCAAGGAATGGTTTTGTCCTGGGACCTGGAGAAATCTGCCCGGGCTGCACTGCCCAAGGCCTGCCAGGCCGTGCAAAGCAGGCCCCCACCCAACAGCCACCAGGCCGCCTTAAGGGGCTCCCACCAGAAACCCAGAAGAGCAGCGATTACCAGTAAGAGCAAAACAAGATACCACTCGGGCATCATGGGAAGGGAGAGCCATAAACCAGGGCTTGGGCCGTAAACAGATTGAAAGGGGGCCGTGCCCCAGACACCCTGATATATCCTGGATGGCAACAGGGGAAGGGGTCTAAGCAGGCCAGATCCATACAGCCTTCCCTTCCAGGAAAGATGCCCCAGGGTGTTGTAACGATGAGGCCATTTCTCCTCCAGAAGGGCCTCGGCACGGCCGTAGTTCTTCTGCTGTTTCCAGTAGGCCTTGATGGAATTCCTTCTGTGATGCCATACCACGGCTGCGGGACAATAACCTATGCTCCAGCCTTTCTCCTGAAGCCTCCAGCAAACATCTACGTCATCACCTGCTATTCTGAATCTGGGGTCAAAGCCACCTATGGAAAGCAAAGCATCTTTTCGGAAAGCCATATTGCAGCCAGGGATGTGCTCGGCTTCCTGGTCCGAGACAAGCACATGTATGGGTCCTCCGGGAGCGTTGGCCACGCACTGAGCTATGGGTCCGTCCTTGCCGGGGGGGATATTAGGGCCTCCTATGCCCACATGTTGGGAATTCAAGAATGCCCAGGCTAGATATTGCAACCAGTGCGGATCCGGATAGGCGTCATCGTCTATGTAGGCTATTATCTCCCCCCGTGCTGCCTCCAGACCTATGTTGCGGGCCTTGCTCAAGCCTCCATTGGGAACGCTTATCACCCTGGCCCCCAGGCTGGAGGCTATCTGGGCAGTGTTGTCCGTAGAGCCGTCGTCCACGACTATGATCTCAAAGCAGGGATATTGGAGGCGTTGAAGCCCCTCCAGAGTGTCCCTTATGGTTCTGGAACCGTTGTAGGAGCATACCACCACTGATATTTGGGGCCATGAAACCCCTTGTGGAAAAGGCACCTCTGAAAAGGCCTTCCGCACGGCTTCGAGGGCTGGTTTGGGTTTCCTTTGCCTGGTGGTTATCCCGAAATCCCAATCCTCGATGTCGTATCCGCCCCGATACCACTCGTCGGTCCATGCAAAAACAAAGGCCCCCACACAGCCAGAGGCAAAGGTCTCTTGGATCTGCCAGGAAAGGCTATGGGCTTGAGCCTCTGTTCCATTGCGTCGACTGTCCAGCCCGATCTCGGCCATCACCAGGGGCCTGTTTCCTGCCAGGTTCTGGAGCCTTGCCAGATAGGCCCTCAAGCGTTCCCTGGACTCCAAATAAACATTAAAACAGGCCAGATCCAGGAAATCCAAGTTTAGGAATTCTGTGGTGGGATAGTTCACATACGTGACCAGGGCCTCTGGATCCTCCTGTTTGGTGGCCTCGTACAGCTTTCTGATGAATCTTCGGATTCGAGCCGGGCCGTGCCAACGCACTATGGAAGCAGGTATCTCATTGCCTACCACAAAGCAAAGCACCGCTGGATGCCCGCTGAGGGAGCGTACCTGAGCTCGCACCCTCTCTACTATGGAGCGGGCTCTTGTGGGTTGATCCAGAAAAGCTATGTGCTCCTCCCAAGCCAGCCCGACCATGACCCTTAATCCATGCCTGTGGGCCAGATCCAGCAACCAGCGGGGGGGAGCTGTATAAGTCCGCACGGCATTGAATCCGTTTCGGGCCATGAGAGTAAAATCCTTCTCCACCTTTACCGGATCATGGAACTCCTGGCCTGTGGCATCCGGTCTGAATGTCCCGTACGTGACACCCTTGACCCAGAATTTCTCCTGGCCCACATAAAGGAATTTTCCCTCCACCCTGGGCCTGTGGAATCCAGGTGCCTGTCCGGCAATCCTTTTTCCCTGCTCCAGGTAGCCCGGGTGGTCCAATATGGGCTCCGGAGGTTCGCTGTGTTGGTCTTGAACTCTAGAGATTGACCTCAATATTTCAGTCCTCCAGACTCCTTCCCCTGCGGTGGCAATCTCTGGAGCCTCTCAAGGGCTTCTTTGGTGCCACCTCAAGGCAGTGTCCACTATCTTGTCCAGTTCCACCCACTGGGGCTTCCACCCCAGGATTTCCCGGGCCCTGGAAGCATCGGCCACAAGCACAGGAGGGTCACCGGCTCTGCGGGGAGCATTCATTCTGGGGACCCTTTTGCCGGAGACCCTCTCCACGGACTCTATGACTTCTTTTACAGAATGCCCCTTCCCTGTGCCCAAATTGAGCCCTAGACTGGGCCCACCCGAGCGCAGATGTTCAAGGGCCAATATGTGGGCCTCTGCCAGGTCCATGACATGGATATAGTCCCTTATGGCCGTGCCATCAGGCGTTTGATAGTCAGTGCCAAACACTTGGACTGGCTCCCCTTTTCCCAAAGCCGCCCTGATCACAAGGGGAATGAGATGGGTCTCGGGAGTGTGATCCTCCCCTATCTCGCCCTCAGGATCCGCACCGGCCGCATTGAAATATCTCAACGCAACCCATCTTATCCCGTATGCCCTTCCGTACCATTGAAGGGCCTTTTCCATATAGAGTTTGGACTCCCCATAAGGGTTCACAGGCATCTGGGGAAGATCCTCGCTTATGGGAATGCTCTCAGGTATCCCATAGGTGGCACAGGTAGAGGAGAATATTATGTCCTTTACTCCCGTGCGCACCATGGCATCCAGAACATTTAGCCCGTTTAGGACATTGTAACGCATGTATTTGCGCGGATTCTCGACAGATTCCCCCACGTAGGCGTAAGAAGCAAAGTGAAGCACTGCCTGGATGCCGTAGCGTTCTATGGCCGTGTGGATCTGGTTTGCATCACACAGATCTCCTTGTACCAACGGCCCCCACTTCACTGCCCAGGGGTGTCCGTACTCTAGGTTGTCCAGGGTGACGGGCAGAAAACCGTGTTGAGCCAGCCGCTTGCATGTGTGGCTGCCTATGTAACCGGCTCCTCCCGTGACAAGCACGGCCGGGTTCATGATTTCTGGCTCCGGGATACTGGCTGGAATCAACCTTGCATGGCTGCCACTGCAATTTGGCTTGGCTGAAGCTGACGCCGGCCTTTTCGCAGAAGGGAGTCAAAGTACTCTATGGTGTTCAGAAGCCCTTCTTCCAGGCGGACCTTGGGCTCCCATCCCAGCTTTTCCTTGGCCAGGGTTATATCCGGCCTTCTCAAGCAGGGATCGTCACTAGGCAAGGGTTTGAAAACTATGGGGGACTTGGACCCCGTCATGTCCAGGATCTTTTCCGCCAGCTCCAGCACCGTCAATTCATGAGGGTTACCCAAATTCACGGGCCCGCAGAAATCATCAGGGCTTTCCATGAGCTTGAGGAAGGCCTCGATCATGTCCGAGACATAACAGAAGGAGCGGGTTTGGCTACCGTCTCCATAGATCGTTATGGGCATACCAGAGAGGGCCTGAACTATGAAGTTGGAGACCACCCGACCGTCATCCACCTGCATCCGAGGGCCGTAGGTATTGAATATTCTGGCCACCTTCACACGGACCGCATAGCGCCGATGATAATCGAAGAACAAAGTCTCAGCACATCGCTTCCCCTCGTCATAGCAGGATCGGACTCCCGTGGGATTCACGTGTCCCCAGTAATCCTCCCTTTGGGGATGCACCTTTGGATCTCCGTAAACCTCGCTGGTAGAGGCCTGGAGAATCTTTGCTCCTGTCCGCTTGGCCAGGCCCAACAGATTGATGGCACCGTATACGTTTGTCTTCACCGTATGGACCGGGTCTTGCTGGTAATGAACTGGGGAGGCCGGGCAGGCCAGGTTGTAAATCTCGTCCACCCGGACGTGCAAAGGCCAGACTATATCGTGCTGCATCACCTTTAGCTGCGGGTTCAAAGTGTGCTGGGCCAGATTCCTTCTGCTTCCCGTGTGGAAGTTATCCACGCAAAGCACAGAATGCCCTTGGGCAACAAGCCTGTCACAAAGATGAGAACCCAAGAAACCAGCTCCGCCAGTAACCAAAATTCTCTTGCTTTTTTTCTCTTCCATTGTCTTCTGTCTTGACTCCTCTTTGGGATGCCAGGAATTAGCTCCACAACTGCCAAAACCCAAAACCGCTCTTTAGCCCCTCATGGCCAGCTCGCACAGGCTGCAAAGACCTCCTGCGACCCCACCTGTTTTGATTTAGCTTCTCAGCGTCTTTGAGCGTGGCTGACAACATCGCTAGCCGGTACAGAGCAAGTAACATGCCAAAAACCAGTCTTTTGCCTTCCCCAGATCCAACCCGGGCTTTTCTTACCGGGCTTCCAAAAGGGGATGACGTGTATTAACTAATCGGTATTCTTGAATTTATTCCCTTGAAGCTGGAAACATAGCGCCTCTTTTCCTATGCTGGAAAACTGCAATTTCAGCAGCAGGACCCGCAAGACCTTAACCCTTGGGCCAATCAGCCCCAGCACTTTCCAATGTTACTTTGATCAAGGCCAGGAGATTAAAGTGTTATCCCGGCCTCAGAGATGTTTGGTTTTTTATCACAGCCTGGGCTAGGATGCAATTATTTCTGCGGAGAAAGATAGGAATTAGCAGTTCCCAGAACCAGACTATCGGAATTTCAAGTTCGTATTTTCTTTGGGTGTTGACCTGCTCTTGGTTGGATGGTAACAACATGAGCCTGCAAATCCAGAAATGGAGCCTGCCCATGAAACCCGAGACACAAAGCCCTTTCTCAGAAAAAGATAAAGTGCAGATAAGAGATCACGGCCTCCTGGAGGAGCAGGTCATGGCCCAGCTGGATCTTTTCTTGAATCCACCGGCTCCTGTTAGGCTCTTGAGGCCCTGCAAGGTGGGTGATGGAATAAAACGCTTGGACCCTTCCCATGCGGCCGAGCTGGCCCAAATACATTTGCGTGAAGCCGCAAAGGGCAGATGCATGAAATTTGTCCCGGCCTCAGGCTCTGCTAGCCGGATGTTCAGTGGGCTCCTGGCCCTCAGAAAAGATGGCGTGGTCTCCTTGGAAGAAGTGAAAGAGCGCGCCCGTGAGGGTGATCCCAATTCAGTGCAGGCCGTGGAATTCCTGGGCCAGTTGGAGAGATTTCCTTTTTACTCTCAGCTAAAAGACTCTATGGCCCGCGCCGGCTTGGACCTCAAGGCTCTTTTGGCCCAAGAACGCATAGGAGAGCTTCTAGAGGCATTGCTCAGCCCTCTTCAACTGGGTTACGAGGACCTGCCTAAGGCCCTGGTGCCCTTTCATAGTTACGGTGAGGAGGTAAGGACTTCTTTAGAAGAACACCTTGTGGAGGCAGCCTCGTATGTGGCGGATGCCAGGGGATTTTGCAGGATCCATTTCACTGTGTCCCCCCCTCACCTGGAGCGCTTCCAACAGGCTCTGGAAAATGCAAGGAAAAGATACGAGGAGCTCTTAGGTGTGAGATTCCAGATACAGGTCTCAATTCAGGATCCATCCACAGACACACTAGCAGTGGACATGGAAAACCGTCCCTTCAGGGACAAAGAGGGGCGCCTTCTGTTCAGGCCGGGTGGACACGGGGCATTGCTGAGGAACCTGCAGGACACAGGAGGGGAAATCGTGTTCATCAAGAACATCGATAATGTGCCCCATGAAAGATTCATGGAGGAGAGCCTGTTCTGGAAGCGGGTCCTGGGTGGTTGCCTCATAAGATATCAGGAAGAAATCGCTCACATCATAAGGAGGCTGGCTTCTCCCCGCCCTGAGGAGCGCTTCATAAGAAAAGCCATGGAGTTTGCCCAAGGCGTCTTGTGTCTGGGCCTGCCTTCAAGAAAAGAGTTGGGAAGCAGGCTGGAGGCCTGTGCAAGGCTCAGGCAATGGTTGGATCGCCCCTTGAGGGTATGCGCAATGGTGGAGAATCAGGCAGAACCGGGTGGAGGCCCGTTTTGGGTTAGCACCCTGCCCGGGGAGTGCGCCCTTCAAATCGTAGAGAGTGTGGAGGTGGATCTCTCGGATGAGGCTCAACGCTCTATCTGGCTTTCTTCCACCCACTTCAATCCTGTGGACATGGTGTGCATGTTGAGGGATGCACAGGGTAACCCCTTCGATTTGAGGCTTTTTGCGGATACCTCCAGGGTGCTCATAACAAAGAAATCCAGCGGAGGCAGGGAACTCAAGGCACTGGAGCATCCAGGTCTTTGGAACGGCGGCATGGCCCGCTGGAACACGATTTTCGTGGAGGTGCCTGTGACCACTTTTCAGCCCGTCAAGACCGTCAACGATCTGCTTAGGCCTGGACACCAACCAAGCCCATGAGCCTTCCATGGGCCAAAGATTTTTCCCCCAAGCCTTCCAGGGCCTCTGGGACTAGAAATACTGTAAAGGAGTATTTGGAAAAACTGGCAGCACAGTGAGCTCTGTCCAATCTTCCATATGAATTAATTTGGGTTAGCCTAAAGAACATGTTCAAGGCTGATTTCAGCCAGAATTGTTGAGCAATATTGGCAAATGAGGGCCACCTTGATGATATCCCCGGCCAAACTGATTTTTGCTCCAAGGGAGCCTGATCTTCTCTTTGGGGTGCTTGGCCGCTCTAGGCTTGGAATCGGGTAAAGGTAGAAAGAGCCTTGGGGCTTAGACCCCGAAGTCACTTTTTTGACAAGCCATCAGGGGGGGGCTGGGAACTCTATTGTTGACATCGGGGGCGGTTTGTGGCATTAGAGTTACTTTAGCTAGGGAGACTTTTGGCTGGTGGAGCATTGGGTTTTGCGGTCTTCCAAAGCTTTTGGGAGAGAGTTTTGGAAGGCCGGGATTCTCTGAAGGGGGGGAGGTGGTGTTCAGGCGCGATCAAGGGGGTGCGCACCCAAGAGGTATGAAACGGGTGGGGAAAGAAGTCCTCGCCTTCTTTGGAAGAGAAAATAGTTGAGGAGGTAAGGGGAAATGTCTAAGAAATTTGGAAGGATGGTTGTTGCTTTGGCGATTCTGGTGGGATTCGGATTCGCAATCATGGGATGCGCCACTACCGAAGACCTCAAGGCTGTGGAGCAGAAGGCTCAGATGGTAAGCGACAAAGCTGATAAGGCCATGAGCGAGGCTCAGGCAGCCAAGAGCGCGGCAGCCAGCGCCGATGCATCTGCCAAGAAGGCTGCTGATTCAGCTGCCAAGGCTGAGGCTGCTGCCAGCAGGGCAGAGTCTGCTGCCAAAGCAGCCGCTGACTCTGCAGCCAAGGCTGAGGCCATGGCCAAAAAGGCAGAGGCCATGTTCATGAAAAAGATGAAGAAATAAGCTCTTTCCAGGGAGGACCAACTCTAGAGAGCCGGGCCTCCCTGGTTCTTCTCTTTTGCCAAATGAAGATTTCCCTCTTGTCGTGCCAGCACTGATGCCCTTTCAGGACTCAGGGCAGGAAAGGCCGAGGGTCTTGCTCCCAAGAGCATTTCATGAAACACATCCTTTTTGCCTCTCAGGATCAATCTGCCGGCGACATCATAAGAAATTCCTTTCGCGGCGAGTACAGGGTTGAGACAGCATCCAGCCGGGAAGCTTGCTTCGAGCCTTCCAGGAGAAGACGCTACGAATTTATTTTCATAGATGTGGGATTTTTGAGAGAAGCCATCGGCTCTGATGGCTTCAATGATTACAAAGCAGCGCTTCAACCATTCTGGCAGGAGTTCCCCAACGCAGAGTTGATAGTGATGGCCCCCCAGGAGATGATCCGGGAGGCTGTCATGGCAGTTAAGGCCGGCGCCAGCAATTATGTGACCTATCCCATAGATCCCGATGAAATTCGCTATGTCAAGGATTCGGTCCAAAAATCAATTCGCTTACAGTCGGAACTCAACTACTTGAGGGATAAGTTCTGGCAGGCTGAATCTCTTGAGGTGGTACAGACCAGAAGCGCGGCCATGAAGAAAGTATTTGAGAAGGTGCAGTCAGTTGCTCCCACCAAGAGCACGGTTCTTCTGGCCGGCGAGACCGGGACAGGCAAAGGGGTTTTGGCCAACATCATCCACAGGCACAGCAACAGACGGGAAAAGCAGTTCATAAGCGTGCACTGCGGGGCCATCCCGGATACCCTCTTGGAAAGCGAGCTGTTCGGCCATGAAAAAGGGGCTTTTACAGGAGCGGTGCGAAGGAAGCTGGGAAAGTTCGAGATCGCTCATGGCGGCACCCTGTTTTTGGACGAGGTGGGGACCATAACTCCCTCGGCCCAGATCAAGCTCCTCCAAGTGCTCCAGGACAAGACCTTCCAGAGGGTGGGAGGGGAAGAAAATATCGAGGTGGATGTGCGCATAATTGCGGCCACCAACACGGACCTGGTCAAGATGTGTGAAGAAGGGCTCTTCAGAAGCGATCTTTATTACAGGCTGAGCGTATTTCCCATAGAAATTCCCCCTCTTCGAGAACGTAAGGAGGACATCCCGGTTCTGGTGGAAGTCTTCCTGAGGAGGTTGAACAGATTCAACACCAAGGAAATCCACGGGGTTCATCCAGAAGTGATGAAGGCCCTGGAGCAATATCACTGGCCCGGAAACATAAGAGAGCTGGAGAACCTGATAGAAAGGGCCTACATATTGGAAACTTCCAACATGCTCACCCCAGAGAGCTTCCCCAGCGAGCTGTTCACCAATCAGGCCGAAACCCAGGAACTGGCTCGGGTGGACACATCCAGGACTCTGGAAGAAGTGAGGCGCAAGGCCTTGGAAGAGGTGGAACGAAAGTACCTAAGCGAGCTTCTGCGCCTTAATTCAGGACGCATCGGGCCCACTGCCCAAAAGGCTGGCATAGGAGTGCGCCAGCTTCATAAGCTCATGCGCAAGTACGGACTAAGAAAAGAGGACTTCAGATCACGCACATCCTGAGGCAGGAACTGAAAATTCACCTTCGAGAGAAATCGGAACTCATAATTCCTACAACAAAAAATATTTTATTTCAGCAAGTTACAACTCAATATGCCCACCCCTTGCTTCTCCTTTCTTGGCCCCAGTGGTATTTTGGAATCTCAAGTTCTGATCCAGTCTGAACTGATTTGGGGGTCTGACTCAGCCAATCAATCAAATTCAATAGTCCAGCTTGCCTGGCATGTCTGTTGCGTAATTCTGTTTCAAACTTGCAGGCTGGAGATGGGGGATGTGTCATCAGGAGCCAGGCGCTCAAGCAGTGACAGCCTCTTGTGGAGCTCCATCCCATGTCAGCATAAGAGGGATCGTGGTGCCCTCTGAATGGGACTCAAAGGGCACAGTGACTCAGGTGGCTATCTGCAGCAGTGATGAGAAGGAATACAGGGTGCGTCAGGAGGGCTTGGGGCCTGGCCTGGGAGAGATGATCCATCTTTGCGTGGAGGTCACGGGCCAGCTGATATCCGATGGAAAAGGCGGGCATGAAATCCTTGTGTGGGATTTCCGCAAGGCGGATTAGATCCCATAATTGAGTAACTGATGAGGTTGCCAAGAACTTACTCATGGACAGCCTGGGCTGGATCTCATGAGGAGTTTTAAACTGGGATATGCCTTGATAGCGTATGAAGGCCTGGATTCTTGAGCAGCCCCAAAAGGAGCATTCAGTGAGAAAAGTCATGGCAGAGAATATTTTCTTGATTTGAAGCTCACCTGAGGCTTGGATTTTCAATAAGGCGGAGTATAATTGGGTGCAGCCAGTCTCTTGCTTGGAAAGGAGGTGATGGCGGAAAATAAGACAGCAGGGCCTTTGAGGTCCAGCCAGCGGACCATAAAGCACTTTACGAGAGGAGAGGAGGTTGATCTATGGCGAGGAGAAATGCTGGGTTGTTCTGGGTGGTTCTGGTTATGGTGGGTTTGGGCTTCGGATTGATGGGTTGCGCCACGACCGAACAGCTCAAGGCAGTGGATGACAAGGTGACAGCAGCCGGTGCCAAGGCTGACAAAGCCCTTAGCGAGGCCCAGGCTGCCAAGAGCCAGGCTACTGCAGCGGCCAGCCAGGCTGAGGCTGCGGCAAAAAAAGCTGAGGCAGCTCAGGCCAAGGCAGAGGCAGCGGCCAGCTCTGCCGAGCGTTCGGCCAAGGCAGCAGACGATGCAGCTAAGAAATGCGAAGCCATCTTCATGAAAAAGATGAAGAAGTAGCTTGATGGTAATGGGAAGACTCTTTTGGGTAGGGCCCCTCTGGCAAAGGGGGGCCCATTCGTGGAACAATGGGAGGTGGGCTTCATGGTGAAGCGCATGTTTCTGATTTTGCTTGTTGGACTGTTTATTTTTGCCTCATCCGCTGGGATCATGGCAGCGGAGCAAAAAGGTTCTGCCAGCACCACCAAGAAGGAAGCCCCACAGGTCACCGTAAAAGGTACGGTTGTGGCCGCGGGCAAAGATGCCAAGGGCAATGTCAATGCCGTGGCAATCAAAAGCGACAAGGGTGAGTATAAGGTGGTGCTCAAAGGAAAAGGTAAAGATCTGCTCAAGATGGTGGGCAAGAAGGTAGAGGTCACGGGAAAGCTCCGGGAGGCAAAGGGCAAGAAATCAATCAATGTTTCGGATTTCAAAGAAGCCAGCGAATGAGGATTGAACAACGCAAGGCCTTTGGGCTTGAAAGATCCAGTATCCACAACGGGGGGGGTGTCCCCCCGTTTCATTAGGGGGTGAAAGACAAATGGAGAAAGAGGTGCTGTTCACGGAGGATTTAGAGCCTCCGGGCAGGGTGGCCGGAGGCGCAGAGCTTCATGAAACAGGTTGTTTCTCCACTGAATCCAACCACTTCTTCCTTTCGGATTCTTCTTCGCAACTTTCCCTTCTGGATTCTCCTCGGTGGTCTCAGAGATTCGTTGCAACTGAACGTAGCAGGTGGTTCAGGAAGAAGTTTTTTCCCCAAGCTAGCCTCTCAGATTGGAACGACTGGCATTGGCAGATAAGTAACCGAATCCTGAAACCGGCTCAGCTGGAACAGATCCTGAGGCTAAGCCCTGAGGAAAGAAGGGCCTTCAAAGCCGGGGGGGATTCACTTCCCATGGCTATAACCCCTTATTATGCAAGTCTCTTGGATCCCCAGGACCCCAGCCAGGCTCTCAGGCGCACGGTGGTTCCCACCTTTTGGGAGCAAAAGCATTCCCCAGGGGAGGCTGCAGATCCCCTGGAAGAGGATCGTGACAGCCCTGTCAAAGGATTGGTCCACCGTTACCCAGACAGGGTTTTGTTCCTGGTCACCAACTTCTGTTCCACTTATTGCCGGTACTGCACCAGATCCCGAATGGTGGGGCACGCCGCCATGGGAGCCATAAACCGGGATCAATGGGAAAGGGCTCTGTCTTACATAGAACAGACCCCCAGTGTAAGGGATGTGCTTCTCTCTGGTGGAGACGCCCTTACTCTGCCCGACGAGGCTCTGGAATGGCTGCTGGGGAGGCTCTCCCGGATTCCCCATGTGGAGTTTCTGCGGCTGGGCACAAAGGTACCGGTGGTGCTGCCTCAAAGAATCACCCACTCCCTGCTTAGAGTTCTCAAGAGATTTCACCCCCTATGGATGAGCATCCATTTCACCCATCCAGAAGAACTGACCCCTGAGACAGCCCAGGCCTGCCAGAGGCTGGCAGACGCCGGACTCCCCTTGGGAAGCCAGACAGTGCTTCTTAGGGGAGTAAACGACGATCTGATGACCATGAGGAATCTTTTCCATGGTCTGTTGCGCATGAGAGTCAAGCCTTACTATCTCTACCAGTGCGACCCTATCCTGGGTTCCGCCCACTTCCGCACTCCTGTTTCCAAGGGTCTTGAAATCATAGCCGGCTTGAGGGGACACACCACAGGTTACGCGGTGCCCACCTACGTGATAGACGCCCCCGGAGGGGGAGGCAAGATCCCCCTTCTCCCAGAGTACCTGGTGGGAAGGGACGGTGACGATCTGATCCTCAAGAATTACAAGGGACTCACTTACAGGTACCCGGATCCCCTTCCCCAAAAAGAATTCGGCCTGGGCCGGCCTCAAGACCGCTTTCAAAGGCCATGAAGATCGGCATCACCTACGACCTCAGAGAGCAATACCTGGCCCTCGGCTATGGTGAGGAGGAGACAGCGGAGTTCGACCAGCCCCAGACCATCCAGGCCATCCAGGAGACCCTCCAAGAGCTGGGTCATTTTGTCAAAAGCATAGGCAATGCCCAAAGCCTGATGGCCCATCTTCTGGCCGGAGAACGCTGGGATCTGGTTTTCAACATAGCCGAAGGACTTCGCGGTTTTGGCCGGGAGGCGCTGGTGCCCGCCCTCCTGGAAGCTTACGACATCCCATATACTTTCTCAGACCCCTTGGTCCTGACGGTGACACTTCACAAGCCCACTGCCAAGAGGCTGGTGAGGGATCTGGGATTGCCCACACCTGAGTTTTGTGTTGTGGAGAGTGCAGAAGAAATAGGATCTGTCCAGCTTCCATATCCTCTCTTTCTCAAGCCTGTTGCAGAGGGCACTGGCAAGGGTATCACAGAGAGTTCCTGCGTTGGTTCGCCACAGGAACTCCAGAGGGAGGCATTGAGGCTGCTGACCAGATTTTCTCAGCCGGTCTTGGTAGAGAGCTTTCTGCCAGGAAGGGAATTCACCGTGGGAATCTTGGGAACCGGCAAGAATGCAAGGGTGTTGGGAGTCATGGAGGTGGTTCTACTCGAAGGAGCCGAGGTGGGAGCTTACTCCTACAAGAACAAAGAGCAATGCGAGCGCTTCGTGCAATACAGGAAGGCAGAAGGGGCCAAGGCCTGCGAAGCGGCAGATTTGGCCCTCTGTGCCTGGAGAGGGCTAGGTTGCCGCGATGCGGGCAGGGTGGATCTGCGCGAAGGACCAGACGGCCGCATCCAGTTCCTGGAGGTAAACCCTCTGGCAGGCCTCCATCCACACCATTCAGACCTGCCCATTCTCTGTAAAATGCACGACATCTCTTACAAAGAGCTCATTGGAGCCATTGTGGAATCGGCATTGAGTAGAACACACATCAGCTCATGAGCCATGAAGCGAGAGAATCAGATGAGGCCGCTGATAGTAAGTTGTGCCAAGGCCAGTGGGGCGGCCCCTGACGAGCTGGATGACCTGCTACAGGTCCAGACCGTTCGGGCAGCCCTTTGGGAACTGGGATATGACCCAAGGCTTTTTTGGTTCACCCTTGACCTGAAAGCTGCTCAATCAGAACTGAAAAGACTCTGTCCGCCTTTTGTTTTCAACCTGCTGGAAGGCTTAGATGGCAAGGGTAGTCTCATACACCTGGGCCCCGCGATTCTGGATGCCTTGGGGCTTACTTACACTGGTTGCTCTGCAGAGTCTCTTCTGCTTTGTTCCAATAAGCTTCTGGCCAAGAGGCTTCTCAGGATGGCAGGCCTTAGAACCCCTGATTGGGTGGAAAAAAAAGAGCTTGGCCGCAACACCCCCAAGAGTTCCGCCTTGATTCTGAAGTCCGTGTGGGAGCATGCATCAGCCGGTCTGGATGAGGACTCCCTCGTCATGGCCCAGGACTGCGAATCTTTGGAAGCACATCTGGCAAGAAAAGCCCAGGCCATGGGAACGGAGGTTTTTGCAGAGCAATACATTGAAGGAAGGGAATTCAATGTTTCCCTCCTGGAGGGCTCATCAGGCCCAGAGGTGCTCCCGGTGGCCGAAATACTATTTCAGGACTATGAGGAATCCAGGCCAAGGATCGTATGCTACAAAGCCAAGTGGGACCCTGAGTCCTTTCAGTACCATCACACCCCACGCAGCTTCGATTTCCCTGACAGAGAAAGGTTGGTGCCCATTCTTGGGGAACTTGCCTTGAGATGTTGGAGTCTTTTCAGTCTGAGGGGATATGCCAGGGTGGATATCAGGCTGGATTGTGAGGGCAGGCCATGGATCTTGGAGGTAAACCCCAATCCCTGCATATCTCCGGATGCTGGATTCATGGCTGCAGCCAGCCAAGCCGGCCTGGGTGCCACCGAGGTGGTGGCCAGGATTCTTGAAGCCTCGGGCATTCCCAGAAAACCCCTCCACACTCGTGCCAAGCCAAGAAAGTCCCCAGATGAGGTGCTCTTTGGACAAGTGAAACTTCGCCAGGAGGTGCTTCCACAAGATGTGGCCTCGGTCAGAAGCATAGTTGTTTCCGCAGGCATTTTCAGCCAGCAGGAAGTGGATGTGGCAGTGGAGCTTGTGCAAGAAGCTCTCTTCAGCGGGCCCAGCAGTGGTTATCACTTTTTATTTGCAGAAAAAGAGGGCCGCACCATAGGCTATGCCTGTTACGGGCCCATTGCCTGCACCGCCTCTAGTTTTGATCTTTACTGGATAGCCGTAGAGAAGAGCTTTCAGGGAGAAGGCACAGGGAACACCTTGCTCTCCCAGGTGGAAAACCTCGTGGTCCAACAAGGCGGCACGCGACTCTATGTGGAGACCTCCTCCAGGGCTGAGTACGAGCCCAGCATGCGTTTTTACACCAGCCGTGGATATGTGCGGGAGGCCTCCTTGGAGAACTTCTACTCAGAAGGAGACCACAAGCTCATCCTAGTCAAAGAGCTGGTGTGAATCATGCAGATCTCAAGGAGCCTGAGCTACCTTCCCCTGAAAACCTTTCCCCCTGATCCTCTCTGACCATTTCTATCACGCCTTCCGGACAAAATGCTGCACACACCCCGCAGCCTTTGCAGTAACGAAGATCTATTGCCATGTATCCACCCGACTCCTCCATCCTGATGGCCATGTCCGGACACAGATATCTGCACATCTGGCAGAGCTTGCAGCCTTCCCTGTGGAGTCGAGGTCTATGAGTCCTTGCCAATTGCATCCCTCCCCTTCACCCTACTCTAAAATCTTCCAACCATTCCTTTCTGTTCTTCTCCCATTGCTCCCGGGCTTTTGCTCCCAGGGAAAAACCTTGCTCCAAGGCCTTTTGGTTCATTTCTCGAAACCTCTGTGACACTCCTTCACGCGCAGTATCAACCAAGGCTCCCAATGATACGAGCCTTGTCAGGCCAGCCAAGGCCCCCAGGAAGATCATGTTGAGTGCCTGGGTGCTGCCCAGGCTCTTGAGGGCCAGCTCGGTTCCCTGAATTCCCAAATGCATTGCGGAGCTTTCACCCTGAGGTTGCACGTTTGGGCTGTCATGGATCACCAGGCCGTCCTGCTTAAGCTCGGGTAAGAATTTCTGGTAAGCCTCCTGCGACAAGGCCACCAATAAATCTGCTCTTATGAGTTTCGGAAAATCCAGAGGTTTGAGTGAAACAACCACCTCTGCCCTGCAGGCCGAACCCCTTGCCTGAGCCCCATAGGAGTTGGACCCAGCAGCCCAGAAACCTTCTCTGACAGCAGCACCGCCCAAGATAGTGCCCATGAGCACAATCCCCTGGCCCCCCAAACCGCCGAAACAAACCTGTACCATATCAGCCATCCACAAACTCCCCGTAAACCACTTTATCCCTTAGTTCTTCCTGACTCATCTTGGAAACATGCTTTCTGGAAACAAGAGAGGCTTGAAGCCCTTTGAGCACCTCTGCCGCATCCCCCATCTTGTTGCGTCTTCCGAACTGGGTGGGACAGGGAGAAAGGGCCTCAATGAATGAGAACCCTCTTTTTTTCAAACCCTTTTGAATTGCTCTTTGAAGCAGCAGAGGTTGCACCACTGCGTAGCGTGCCACGTACCTGGCTCCGGCCGAAGCCACCAACCTGCAAAGATCAAAAGGAGGCTCCTCGTTTCCCCAAGGGGTGGTGGAACTCTGAGCTCCAAGAGGAGTTGTGGAGGCCACCTGCCCCCCGGTCATGCCGTAGATCATGTTGTTGGCACAGATCACTGTCATGTCCAGGTTTCTTCTGGCTGCATGGATAAGATGATTCCCGCCTATGGAGGATAGATCTCCATCTCCGCTTACCACCAAGGTTATCAGCTCAGGGTTGTAGAGCTTGGCTCCCGTAGCAAAGGCTATGGCCCTTCCATGTAGGGTGTGCAAGGTGTCGGCCTTGAAATGGGGAGACGGGATCCAGGCCGCACAACCTATTCCTGAGACAAAGAGCATTTTTTCCATGGGAAGTCCGAGTCCGTCTATGGCCCTCAAAATGGCGCCCATCAGAATTCCATGGCCGCATCCTGGGCAAAAAGGGGTGGACTGAATCTCCTGCCTTAGGTAAGCATCCATGTCCCTGGCCATCAGCCCCTCCTTTCCACAGCATCCACAATGGCCTGGGGGTGGATGATCTCTCCGTTTACCTGATGATATCCCTCCACAGTGCACTGCACCACCTTACGAACCTCCCCCATCACCTGGCCCAGATTCATCTCCGGCACCAGTATCCTTTCCACCCGCTGGCCCAGAGGGCGAACCACATGCTCGGGAAAGGGCCAAAGGGTCTGGAGCCTCAAGAGTCCCACTTTCCTGCCCTTCTGCCTCAATCTCTTCACTGCATAAAGAGCACTTCGGGCCGTAAAGCCGTAAGCAATCAGAATCTCCTGTGCGTCCTCTGTAAGGTACTGCTCTGTTTTGCATATCTCTTCACGGTGGTCCAGGATCTTTCGGTTGATTCGCTCCACAAGCCTCCTGTGGACCTCAGGATCCTCTGTTCGGCGGATACCCCATGGATCGTGTGTGGAGCCAGTTACCAGCAGGCAAGCCCCATCCCCGAATGCCGGCATGGGAGGAATTCCTGCAGGGTCCTGGGTGCCAAAGGGAGGGGAATTCTTGGAGCGGTCCCTTCTCACCACTGGAATCTCCTCAGGGATCCGAATGCGTTCCCTGAGATGGCCCACCGCCTCCTCCCCCAGCAACACCACCGGCACCCTGTACCTCTCAGCCAGGTTAAAGGACTCTATTGCAAACTGGTACATCTCCTGGACCGACCAAGGACTCAGGGCTATTATCTGGACGTCTCCGTGCATGCCCCATTTGGCCTGCATTATGTCCCCTGCACCCACCCTGGTGGCCTGTCCGGTACAGGGTCCTGCTCTTTGAATATCCATGACCACAAGGGGGGTCTCAGTGAACACAGCATAACCAAGCCCTTCCATCATCAGGCTGAACCCAGGACCCGAAGTAGCAGTCATGGCCCTGGCCCCGGCCCAGGAGGCTCCTATCAAGGCGCAGATGGAACCTATCTCATCCTCCATCTGCACAAAACGTCTGCCCAACTCAGGAAGCCTCTGGGCCATCCTCTCCATGATCTCTGAGGAAGGTGTGATGGGATACCCTGCGTAAAAGTCACACCCGCAGGCAATGGCTCCCTCGGCTGCTGCCTCGTTTCCGGAAAGATAGTAGTCTCCCGGAGCTAAAATGCTTTTAACCTGCTCCACTCTCTCCTGTTCCAAGGCCTTGTTTTCTCCCTCCAAAGCTCCAAAATCTCTGGTTCCTTCCAAAACAGGCCTCAAGCTGTTGCCTGAAATGGCACAAAAAAACAACCCCTTTATCCGGGGCCCTTCCCAGAGGCGACTTGACCTAGTCGTCAAGTATCGCATACTTTCTAACACATCTTGGGCCTGAATAGAAGAGCAGCTTTGGTTCAATAATGATGCTGGGGGCCTTCTCAATGCCGGGGGGAAGCAACTTTGGCGGTCTGGAAGCACTGGGGCTCAGAGGCACTGCTCAAGGGGGTCAGAAGCCTCTCAGCTTTGCCAGAGGCCCTGGAAACCTGATGAGAGGTACCGCAAATGAATGACCCATCTTCGGGCTCCCAAAGAAGAGAACTTTACAGAATCGTCTATCCCCTTAAGGCCAGACCTCGTCTGATTTTAGCCGGAGAGTCATGCCCTGTCATGGATCTGTGCGAGCGAGGGATAAGGTTCCAGTATTTGGGAGCCCGTGGCCTTGGGATGGGCGAGACCGTGCATGGAGTGGTGCTTTTCCCAGATGGCACCAGCTTGAGCATTGAAGGTACAGTCATGAGGGTGCAGGGCAAGCAAGCGGTGCTCCACCTGGGAACACCCATATCTCATGCCAAGGTGCTCCAGCAACAGCGTTACCTCTTGATGCATTTCCCAGGTTATGAGTAAGAAAGAACCAGCCAAAGCTTCACAGGGGAAAGCCCCACAGATTGATTAGCCCCCAAGGAGGCAGCAGCATGTTTCCCATGGAGTTGGACCCAAGGCTGCTAAGCTCCCTTCCCTATCCCGGGGAGGAGGGAATCCGCAGGGTTATCCGCGTGCTTTTGGCCATAGTAAGCCGAAGGATAATCCCCTATTTCAGGAAAAACCGGGGAACCGATCCCATAGACTTGGCCAAGGCCAGGGAACAACTTTTCATACAGAGACTCGAGGACGATACAGGAGCCATCAAGATCTTGAGCTTTGTGGAACCCATGGAAAAAGGTTGGGGCCTGCTCGTCCAGGAAAGAATCTTTGATTACCTGGCCTTTGTTATCCCCAGCGATCCTGACTCCAGGCTGGGTGACGGGACGAGGGAAGAAAAGAAGATGCTGGCATTGGCAGAGTTTCTTCTGCGCCACGAGCTGGAGCACGTCCTCTATAAGGAAAATTCCGAGCAGGAAGTGATATTGAACGATGTTCGTTTCGCCATGGAAATGAGAAAGGAGGATCCCACGTACTATAGGGCCCTTGCCGAATCCCTCGGGGACGAAATGAACGGAATCATGGGGCGTCGTTACCTGAACATACTGGAGCATGCTCAGCAGGGAAAGCCTCTGGAAGGCCTGGTTGGAAGGCTCCTGGACGAGTACACGGTGGTATTGGCCCAGAGTCCCACTTCTTTTCTGGAAAGGATACTGCCCAATCTGGATGCCAAAATCCAGGCCGGAGTGCTGGGATACTGTTTTCGTCAAAGCCGCAATACAGCCCTTTCTTTGACTCGAAGGGCAGGATGGATGGAAAAGCTTTTGGGACTCTTGAGGGTGATTTTGGCCAGGGCCAGGAAGGCCCAGGATGTATTGGAGGCCTTCAAAGAGCGCTGGGGCATGGCCAGCTTGCTACACGAGCTGGATGTTCCGGAGACGCTCTGGGAGGGAAAAGGCTCAAAGGAATTGCTGGAACTCCTCAACAAGACACTGGATTCACGCCAAGAGGTCAAGCCTCCTTCAGCTGGGCCGCCCCCTGTGTCAGAGCCTCCCCAGCAAGCTCCTGCTGAAAAAAGCCTGAAGGACCGCATTGGAGAGGCAGCCATGGATCCACTTTTCCCCAGAGAGGTCCTGGAGGTAATCGAGAAGAACAAACTCAATGCAGTGGGGCACAGCGGCTCCAAGTACAGCGAACTGATAGAGACCCTCTTGGCCATACCCTGGGGAAAGCTGCAACCCATAGAGGTTTCTCCAGAGCAGTTCCAGGAGGGTCTTAACAGAAGCCACTACGGCCTGGAGAAGCCCAAGGAAATCCTTTGCGACTTCTTCAGCAACCTGATCTGGCGATACCGCAAACTGGGGCCCCGTTCAGAGAAGTGGGCGCAGTGGAAAAAAACGGGAAGCTCTTTCCTCCTGGTGGGCCCTCCCGGCGTGGGCAAGACCTCATTGGCCATTTCCGTGGCCCAAAATCTATCCATCCCCTACCACAAGATCTCCCTGGGCGGCATGAAAGACGAAGCGGATCTCAGGGGACACGGTTTCACATATGAAGGCTCCAAACCAGGAGCCATAGTGCAGGGCTTGATCCGGATGGGGGTGATGAATGGGATGTTCATCATGGACGAGGCGGACAAGACCGAGAAGTTCGCCATAGCCACCCTCCTGGAGATCCTGGATCCGGAACAGAACCACCTCTTCCACGACAAGTTCACACAGACCACGGTGGATATAGACCTTTCCAACTCACACTTCATACTGACCGCCAACACTCTTGAAACAGTGCCACCGCCTGTGGCCAACCGATGTGAAATCATCTTTTTGGACCGATACAGCGTGGAGGAGAAAATAGCCATAGCAAAGCAATACCTGATCCGCAGAGTCAGGGAGAAACACCAGATCTCAGAAAAAGAAATATTCTTCGACCCTGATCAGGAAAAGGAGCTTCTTCGCCTGCTGGTGAGGAATTACACCCATGAAGCAGGTGTGAGGGAGTTGGAAAGGGCCATACGAACTCTCTTTCTGCGCATCCAGAGGAAAGAGATCTTGGGAAAGGGGGTTTCTTGCTTCTGCATAACTAGGGAAAGCATTAAGGAGTTCCTGGATGAACCCCAGCCTCCCCGCAAAATAAATCCCGAAGATCGCATAGGCGAGATGTTGGCCCTGGGGGTTAACCCAGAGATGGGAATTGGAAGCGTCATTCCCATCCAGGCCACATCCTTGCCAGGGGTTTCTCGGCAAGCGGCTGGACGGACACTGAGCGTTATCCACGCCACAGGAAACATAGAGCGGGTAATGGACGAGAGCCGCAAGGTGGCCACAACCGCCTTGTTCCAGTGCGCCTCTGAACTGGGCCTGGACATGAAGGACTTGGATGAGCCTGTGCACCTCCATTTCATGGGGGCCTCTAGCAGAAAGGACGGGCCCTCTGCAGGGGGGGCCATTGCTTTGGCCTTGGCATCCCTCCTGTCCGGAAAACCTCTGCGCCGGGATGTGGCCATGACAGGAGAAATTGATACCCGCGGACGCATAACGGCTGTGGGCGGTATAGATCTCAAGCTGGAGACAGCTTTCGAGGCCGGCTGTAAGACCATGATAATACCATCTGAGAACCTCAGGGGAGAGGAAGGATTGGAGAGACTCCCTCGTTCCCTGAGAGAGGAACTCCAGATACTCTCTTTTCAGCAATGGCAAGAGCCTCATGAGCCTTTTGATTACAATCATCACCTCCTCCAAGTAGTGGCAGTGGAGGATTTGGTGCAGGCGGCCAGAGTGGCTTTTGTGGAGCAGGAGGAACTCTGCTGTCTGGAAAATCTGTTCCAAGAACACGCCCAGAAAGTTGCTCCCCTGGTTCGAGCCAGTGCCGAGGGTGGACTCTTCCTGGTGCTAATCAAAGACGTGGAGGAGATGGACCCTTGCTTGCTTGAACCATCTTACTGGGAAAAGTGTGGGGGCTGTGTGCTTCTGGTCACTCCTGCCAAGGATCCCAAGGCCCTGGATAGGCTAGATCCCCTCAGGGGCTGGCTTGAGGTAAGGGAGTTTGATCCTAGATCCAGCAGTCTCAAAGACTCCCTGAGGCAAATCCTTTCACAGACCCCAAGATGGGGCCAACCTAATAGAATCTCCATCTCCGCCCCTTTCTTTTTTCTCCAAAGAGACGGCATAAGCCCTTCGGCGCTCAAGGCAGACCAAGCACTTGGAAGCCTTAGGCTTTTCTCCAACAACTACACAATCCAGAGGGTAAAGATAAAGGCCTGCAAGGCAATCTTGAACCAGGTGTACTTCCAGATGAATTCCCTGGAGGATAGTGAGCTGGAGCATTGTCCTTTTCTGACCAGATTGAATGAGACATGGGTGGTTGACCTTTCCTTCATTCCGGAGAAGTACAGGCTAGACGTGCAAAGGGCCGAGAAAATCCTCACCAGATGCTTGAACTCATGGCTTAAGGTGATTGAAGGCTAAGCGGAATTATTCACCATAGCTGGACAATGCAGGGCAACTTCACCATATCTTGAGATGGACTTATTTATCTTAAAACGCACTCTTGTCTTCACTCCTTGGATCCTGAAGTGATTTACATCCGAGACCAGCTAAATGTAACCTTATGTTTGGGGCATAGCCTCCCAATTCACGGGCCTCGGCAAACAATCCCGGCTTGGGTCCATTTGGGAGCTTTGGCCTCAACCTTTCCCCAAATTCCAAGCGAAGGACCCACCCGTGCCTTATGGTCAACAGATTTGCCCTGGTGCACCTCTAACCCAACCACCGGGGTCATATGCTCAAGCATTCCTGGTAAATGCTGGCCAGTTGTTTGGCTTCCTCCAAAGGGCTGGGCCACTGTCTTGCCTTAGCCATACAGGCTGCTGAGAGCCTCTGGCGCAGGTCTTTGTCGTCCATAAGCACAAGGGCCTTTTTCACCATGTCCCATGGATCATTTGGATCATAGAGGATTGCGCAGGGTTCCATGTCCCCTGATCCCATCAGAGGCCAGCGGTTGCCAGGTACGTCGCTGGCAAGGATGGGCCTGCCCTGGCTGACGGCTTCCATGATGGCATTGGAAAGCCCTTCGGAAAAGGAGGAGTTTACAACCACGTCCGCGCCCCTGTATGCATCTTTCATGGCTTCCGGGGGTATGCTGCCTATCCAACAGGCGAAGGTGTGCAACCTTTCAACCTCCTTCAAGACCTTTTTCCCATAGGAAGGAACCAGGATGGGCCCGGCCAGTACCGCCTTCAGGTTGGGTCTCAGAGCTTGAAGTTTTTCCATTTTTTTCAGAAACTCCAGATTCCCCTTCACAGGCCTTATCCCAGCAGGCAGGAAAAAGAGCACGTCCCTAGGGCCTGCTTTGACCTTTGCCCTGAGATCATAAGGCTCATCGCCAAACCAGGCGCAAGCTTTGGGCACCATGACAACCTTGGAACTTACCTGTCCTAATCGCTCAGTAAGCCTGGCTCCCATCTCCTGGCTTTGAACTATGAGGAACTTGGCTCTGTCAACAATGTGCCTTATGACCCGAGTGCGTTGCCTGGAACGAACGTCCAGATCCAGGTCCGTTCCTGCCGGGGATACCACAAAAGGGACAGCCTCCTTCAACCCATTGTTTTCCCACAAGAGTCTACCAGCTTTGTAAGCATGATGAACGTGAAGCACATCAGGCTTGAAGGACCTCAAAGCAGCCTCCAGATCTTGGGGGGTCAAGGTTTCAGCAGCCAGGATGCGGACCGCCACACCCAGCTCCATGAGATGACGCCTCCATCTTTCGGCAGTGACCCCATTTCCACTTACTGTGGGTAAGGCCGTGGGAGAAAGGATTAAAACCCGCATGGTAGGGCTAGACTATCCCTCTTTAGGGAATCCGGTCAAAATGATCTCATACTTTTTTATCATGCCTCTAAATTCAGGATCCAACAAGGCCTCCAACTCCCTTTGCCTCTGGGGGCCTGAGAAAGATGAAAAAGGCCCCGTTTTTTTCTGTCCCCCTTCTTTTCCCGGGTGCACCATGAGCTCTGTGATGCCATGGGGCAATCTTCTAACCATCTGCTTGAGAAGTCCAGCACAGATGAGTCCTTTCCAATGAAGGCCGCAGAAAAAGTCGGGGGTTCGCAATCCCGAGGACCTGATCTTTTCCCTCACAGCTCTGGCCAAACTGCTGAATGCCACTGCTTCTGCATCTTCATGTTTCTTTACTCTCACAAGGGGTCTCTCTTCCAGAGGAAAACGGATCCACGCAATACCGGCTGCCTTGGCGTGTTCCAAAATTACATCCACAACCGCCGGAAAGATATGGACATGCTGATGGCCGTCAATGTGGGTAATGGGAATCCCCCAGGAAAGCACCCAGTCCAACTGTGCCTTCAGCTCCAGGGCCACCTCCTTTTTGAGAGCCTCATCAGCTTCATGCAAGAGCAGCTTCAAACAGGCCTTCTTTCCCAGGAAAAAGCCCTCATCACCTACCAGAAGGCTCAGCCTGCCACACAAGGGCCTGCCTTCGGAAACATTGAAATGCAGTCCCACGGAAATCCGTTGGGTGCCTTGTTTTTGGAGTTTCTCCATGGCCTCATGACTTGCCGGGCCATTGGCAAGCACGCTGACGCTGGTTATGGCCCCAGCCTCTATCCCTTTCCATATGCCTTGGTTGCGGCTTTGATCCGCGCCCATGTCATCGGCGTTCACAATCAGCAGTTTCATGGTACTTCCCTTGGGAAAGAGGCTCGAATGCACAAATTGCGGAAAGCCAGGTTTCCTGACTCGCTCTGCCCGACCCAGGCCTTTCCTTCCTGGGCAAGATCCTGGATGTAACCGAAAAGACCGGGCTGGAGAGCCTCATATTCCTCGGGCCCAAAAGTCCTCATGCTAATTGAGGCTACCTCCACCTTCTGGAAAAACTCTTCCAGAAGCCTGAAGAGCTCTTGCTGATTCACCAATGAAATGGCCAGAAGCCATAGTCTGCCTTCTGCTGGTTTGAGGAACCTGGGGGCTGATCTCAAGATCCTCTTTATGTGCCACAATCCCTCAGGCCCTCCATATTTGGGGCCCATGGGTCTAGGGGAGGGAGTCTGAGGTGGGGTGGCCAGGATCACGTGAAAACCTTGTTTTTCCGCCACAGGATCCAGCACCTGGAACCAGGATCCGGCTCTCACCTCTACTGTTTGCTCCACGCGGTTTAGCCTTGCATTGATCAAGGTGGCCTCCAGGCTGGCTGGATCCAGATCCATGGCAACCACTCTCTTGGCTCCCATCTTGGCCGCAACAATGGACAAGACACCGCAGCCGCATCCCAGTTCCAGAACCTCTTCTCCTGGCCGCACATCCATAATGCGAGCCATTTCCAACGTGGATTGGGCTGGGGCATGAACCCCCCTTGGAATGAGGATCTTCAAGTTTCCCACAGGCAGCTGCACATCCAGGCTATCATGGGTCTTGAGACCCCCTTCCCCATATCTCTCCAGGGCCGACTCCAGCATCCTGGAAATCAGCTCCGGGTATTCCATGCCTGCGAGCCTGGCCGAAAAAGCCATGGCCTCGAAGGGTTCCAGACTGGGCGTCACGTTGGCTTCCAGAAAAAAGGGAGTTCCATCTTCTGACACCCGCACATCGAATCTGGCATAATCCCTCAGCCCCAGGACCTCAAAAGCCTTGCACGCCATTAGCCTGAGTTCTCTGTCCAACGAGGGATCCAGATTTGCCAGAAGCAGGTCCTTTCTATGGTCGCGAAATTCCAGTCGCTTGAAGTTCTCATCCAGTATTTTCTCCCCACAGGCCTCCTGCATCTCTACCACAGGCAAGACCAAGGGGCTGCCTTTGATTTCCAGCACCGGAACTGCCAGCTCAATACCTGGGACATGACTCTCAACCATCCAGGCACAGTAACGCCCTTTTTCTGCCACGGCCTCAAGCTTCTCTTCCAACTCCGTTTGAGTCTTTGCAATGCAAATCCCTCTGCTCATGTGTTCAGAAGTGCTCTTAAGTACCCAAGGAGGTCTCAGCCACTGGGGAACCACTCTGTTTCCTGGCGAAAGCACAACAGAAGGCAAGGTGGGAATCCCGGCCCTGGCCATGACTGCTTTGGCAGCAGCCTTGTCATCCGCCAGGAAGCAAACCCTCCCTGGCGACCCCACCAATCTGGCCCCCCTTCCCTCCAGTATCATCCTTACCGTAGCCCTTAGAAGGCCACGACCTTCAAAGGTGTCTGTGTGATCGAAAACAAGCTCACAATGCTCTGCAAGTTCTTTTGCCTGGGCCTCCACCAAGGCCGAATCCACAAGCACAGGCAGATGTCCCAAGGCTCTCAGGCCCTGGGAAATGGCCTCGGCGCACCTGCAAACCGAGCCCACGGTGTGGATAACACCAACCCGCAGACCACTTCTCCTCACTGCATCTCCTCCCCGGCTCCCATTTCCTATGGACAGCAACACCCAGCCTTCTTTACGATTACTCAACCATGCGGGCTAACTCCAGGATCTGCTGGGATAAACGGATTCAGCCTCCGATGCAGCTCATTTTTCCTTTGGGCTTCTTCCCATGTCCAGACCTGAAAATAACTAGGGGCTTCCCGTGTCTTTGGAGCCATCTTAAACCCTGCTTACTTGAGAAGTTCATCCCATTTGCAGGCTGGAGCCATAAAGCAGCCAACACCTTGAGGGAATCCTGGCTCAAGGAATCAAGAAGATCTCACGGCCTGACCTCCAGATTTATGCCAAGCTCCCTGGCTGCATCTCTCAAGGCCAGGCCTAGCTTCACAGGATCATGTCGGATCGTGTCTACCTTGTGAAGCACCCTGGGCCTGGAGGCAGGGGGCTCTGTGAGATCATGAAGCCATGGACGAACTCCCATGGAGAGAATCTGATCCAGATCCTCCTGTGTCACTTCTATGGGGGCCACCCCCAGGACTTCATAGGCTGTCACAGTCTTCTCAGGCATACTGCCCTGATGGAGGATAACACCGTCTAGTGCGCCTGGGCCCAGAACCTTCAGTAGCTCAGCCACATGTCTGGCCGCAGAAAAACCTTCTGTCTGCCCTGGGGTTGTGGTGGTATTGCACAAATAAATGCACCCACCTTTTCTAGCTCTTATGGCCTCTACCACCCCTTGGACCAGAAGGCATGGAAGAAGGCTGGTATAGAAACAGCCGGGGCCCAGGATTACCAGCTCGGCATCTCTCAAGCTTTCCACAACTCCTGGGCTGGCCTGAGGGGCCTGTCCATGCCATCTTAGCTCTCTTATGGGAGCCTTGCCTTTTCTTCTGACCTCCAGCTCCCCCTTGACCAGGCTTCCATCTTCCAGGATGGCCTCCAGATCCGAATCCTGGGTGGTCACGGGCAGCACTGTCCCGCATATCCCCAGTAGCCTGGCCATCTTGGACACGGCAAGGCCCAGGTTCTTCTCCTCTTGGAACAGGCCTGCCAGAATGAGATTCCCCAGGGCCATGCCGTTTAGGTCACCATTGTCTTCGCACCTGAGTCTCTTCTCCAAGACCCAGGCCCAGGACTCCTGTCCGCTCAAACCCGCCAGAGTGGCAAGAGTTGCTCTTATGTCCCCCGGTGCAGGCATTTGGAAGAGCCTTCGGCAGACCCCCGTAGAACTGCCCCTGTCTGTTGTGCACACAATGGCCACCAATCGCTCCAGCTCCAGGGGTAGCGCCCGGGCAACCAAAGAGGGCCCAGCCCCTCCTCCCACAGCCACCAGGGGCCCACGAGCTTGCCCACAGACGTGCACGCGCATCTCCATGATTACTGCTTGCTCCTTTTTGCTTATCCCTTTTCATTTTTTTCAGGCAGAGGGGATGTGCCAGGAAGGCCCCCTATGCCTTGGGCTACCAGTTCAGCCACCTTGCGGCCCTTGAGGCTTTGCTTCAGAGAGGATTGAATCTGCTCCAGGATAAAGGCTGCAGGGCCATCTTTCCCCATTGGCTCGCCTTGTTCAACCAGCTCCGAAAGATCCATCTGGGAAGGATCTTTTTGGAAAACCACCAGATCAGATTCCTCAGGACATGGGGCGATCCAACCCAGTCTCTGAAGTATCTCCAGACATGAGCGGGTAAGCGAGGGCTCCATGGGGGAGATCTGTAGTAGCTCCCCTACTCTAAAAGGGCTCTGTCCTGTGGCAAATCTCAAGCTTACAGCCCCCAGCACTTCCAGGATTGCCTGGGGGTAAACAGTAATTGTCTTGTGAAGCTGGGGACGATCGGCCTGCTCATGAGCCCTGGCCAGCTCTGCCCCCAGAAGTACGATCAGCCAGCTGGCATAAATCCAGACCATCAAGATCGGCAGCTGCGACAGGGCCCCGTAGATGGCATGGTATCTGGCCACCCCGAATTGATATCGCACATATGCCCATTGAGCCAACTGCCAAAGAATAGCGGCCAGGATTCCCCCCAGCATGGCAGAGCCGAGTTTGACTTTGGTATTGGGCACCAAGGCATAGCAGGCTGTGAAGGCCACCCACAAGATCACCAGAGGACTCCATCTTATGACCAGCCTATGGAAATCGGCTAAGATCCAGACAGACGCCATGCGCTCCACGATTCCAGGGCTATTGAAGTAAGTGGTCAGGCTCAGGGCCACTAGCCCGCAAATGGGCACTATGAGAAGAACGCTCACATAGTTGCTGATGGTGCTGACCCAACTTCTTCCCCTTGCCACCTTCCATATCTTGTTGAAGGCAGCCTCCATGTTGCGCATTGTCATGATGGCAGTCAGCAAGAGGCCCACGGTGCCTGCCACGCCCAGGGAGCTGGCATTGGTTCTATCAACATAATCCATGATCTTGCTTATGACCTCTTGAGAAGCCGGGGTGAATTGCTCCAAGAGCAGGAGTTCCAGTCTTTGCTCGAAGCCCAGACCTTTTAGCACGGCAAAGGCTATGGTGAGAAAGGGCACCAGGGATAGCAGGCTCGTATAGGTGAGAGCCGATGCTCTTAGCAGGCACCTGTCTTCCATAAAACCCAAGGCAGTCATCTTGATGATTCTTATGAATTTGGTCCCCACCAGGGCCATCCTTTCTTCTGAAGGGCCTTTCATACTCAAAACTTCTCTGATAGCCCGTCTATATCATCAAGGAGCATCTCCATAAAATTGAACTAACATTAAGGGCTTTGGACCCTGGGGTCAATGAAAATTGAGCATGGGCAAAAGCTGTTGTCAGTTTGACGTTCTTTGGCTTGAACTCCAACTCATGAGAACTTGTAAGCAAGGCCCTTTGCAGGTATATTATTGAAAAAGCTAAAGGAAAATCTCAAGTCATGAGCCCAAAAACAGGCCATCTAAAAGCTAGAGTCTATCATTTTTTGAAATACCTGAGCAGATACATGTCTCGGATTCTGGGTCAGGGTGAAGCCGGGGCAGGCAATGAACTCCCCCAAGAGGTCTCTTCCCAGGCTCTGGATGTACCAGTCAGGGTTCCTGTGGCAATGCCTTCAGGACCTCCCTTCGCGAGTTTTGATCTTCCCCAGGTCCTCTTGCTGGGCATTGGAGATGCAGGATTCCAAAGATGCACCCCCATACAGGAAAAGTGTCTTCCCCTTAGCCTTCAAGGCAAAGACGTGGCTGGGCAGGCTCAGACAGGCACCGGCAAGACAGCGGCGTTTCTCATCACGGTCTTCCACAGGCTGTTGAGAGCCGGGCCCCAAGACGGGACTAACCCGAGGGCTCTCATCGTAGCGCCCACGAGGGAGCTGGCTCTACAGATACATCACGATGCCAGAGTGCTGGGATCGCACACGGGCCTGCGCATGACTGCGGTCTTCGGAGGGGTGGACTATGAAAAACAGGCCAGGCAATTGCGCGAGGGCACGGACATAGTCATAGGTACCCCAGGCCGCCTCATAGATTTCCTCAAACAGAAGGTGCTGGTATTAAACCAGGTGCAGATTCTTGTCATAGATGAGGCAGACCGCATGTTCGATATGGGTTTTATCAAGGACCTGCGCTATTTGCTCAGGCGCTTGCCGCCTTATGACAAGAGGCAATCCATGCTCTTTTCGGCCACCTTGAACTACAGGGTGCTGGAGCTAGCCTACGAGCATATGAACGCCCCCCAGGAAATATACATAGAGCCCCAGGACAGGACTGTGGACACTGTGGAACAGTGCGTTTTCCATGTTGGGCTGGACCAGAAGTTCCCTCTTCTCCTGGGGCTTCTCAAGAGGGAGAACTGGGAGAGGCTCCTTATCTTTTGCAATACCAAGTCAGGGGTTGAGTTGCTGGCAGCAAAACTCAGGGGAAACGGTTATCCAGCCGAGGGGATCACAGGTGACTTGCCCCAAAAGAAAAGACTTCGTCTCATGGAAAGGTTCAGGTCCGGGGAGCTCAAGATATTGGTTGCCACGGACGTTGCCTCCAGGGGCATCCATGTGGAGGACATAACTCATGTTATAAATTACGACCTTCCCCAGGACAGGGAGGATTATGTGCACCGCATCGGCAGGACAGCAAGGGCTGGCAAGACGGGCAAGGCCATCAGCTTGGCCGATGAGAAAAACGTATGGTACCTGGAGCCCATAGAAAACTTCTTGGGAAAGAAGATTCCTGTGGTTTGGTTCCCAGAGGACTGGTTGGAGCAAGACAAGGCAGGCAGAGTCAGACTCCCCAGAAAAGGGCAGGCAATCACCCCCAGGCACAAAAGAGCAAGAAGAACTCTGGGAAGTCGTGGCAATAAGAGTAATGGTCCCAAGGGGGATTCAGACACACGGGGGCGCGTCTCATCCCAGGGGGGTCCACAAACATTCCCCTCCAGTGGGAATAAGACCAGAAGACCCAGGAAAAAGACTCCCCTGGGGGATTCCGGCCAGGCCTCTGCTTCCACAGAAGCAGGTTCCGCATGACCTGGCATTGCAGGATCCCTCTGGAACTTTCGGGATCTAAGAGAATTCTGATGGGAGCACATGTTTCACAAGAAGAGGGTGATGCTGGCACATGGAAGGAGATTTTTCTGACATGTTGCCTGTAAAAGACCATATTTATTGGCTGCAACATGAGGGAACTTTGTGATGGCAGAAGATTCCAAGGAGGCCTCTATGCCCATCTACGAATTCAGCTGTCTTGAATGCGGGGAGCTCTTCGAAATCTTGCTCAAAGCTGGCGAGGCCATGGAGGAGATCAAATGCCCTGGCTGCGGGGCCCAGGCCGCACAGCGGGTCCTAAGCAAGGTCAGCCACACCATGGGATCTTCATCAGGCTCCGGGGCAGCGGTCTCAACTAGATCCTGTGCTAGCGGCTCCTGTGGGACCATCACTCTTCCTGGGCACACTCGTTGAGCCAGGCCATTGGTCCATGGTCCCTGCAAGATCCTGGGGTGGATTGGAGGCTAAGAATTGGTCTGTGTATCCCATATCAGCCACCCAAGTTTTCAGGTTTTGGGGTAAAAGCTTCCAGAATCAGTCAGGGGCCTGGGCATTTACAAGGCTTTTGCAATAGGCTAACAGTGGAATCAAGCTGTCTCTGGTACGCCCCAGGGCTGGCTTGGACAAGAGGCAACAACAAACACACTAGAAAAGACAAGGGCAGGAGGAGGCGACCCCATGAAGATTCTCATCACGGGTGGTACGGGTTTTGTGGGGAGGCAGCTATGGGCCAGCCTCCTGAGTCAAGGGCATCAGGTGACCGTGCTCACAAGGGGTCCATCTAAAGCTGCCGGGGTCAATGCACCTGATTACCTCCAGGGCGACCCCACCCGGCCAGGCAAGTGGCAGGAGGTTGTTGCCCAACAGGATGTGCTCATCAATTTGGCAGGCACCTCCATCTTCGGAAGGTGGACCGCCCAGTACAAGGAAGAGCTTCGTTCAAGCAGGATCTTGACGACGCGCAACTTGGTGGAAGCCATTACAGAGGGCATTGGCAAGACCCTTGTGAGTGCATCGGGAGCGGGGTACTACGGTTTTCATGGTGACGAAGAACTTGATGAGTCCTCCCCTGCAGGCCAGGATTTCCTGGCGCGTCTGGCCGCAGACTGGGAGGCCGAGGCCATGAAAGCCTCGGGAAAAGGAGTCAGGGTCCTTATCACTCGATTCGGGATAGTGCTGGGTAGCACTGGGGGGGCTCTCCAGCAGATGATCACCCCTTTCAAGTGGTTTGTGGGAGGCCCCTTGGGAAGCGGACTCCAGTGGTTTTCCTGGATCCATGTGCAGGATCTGGTCAGGGCCATGCTTTTCCTCCTGGAGCACCCGCACCTATCCGGGGCTTTCAATTTCACATCTCCAAATCCTGTCAGGAACAAAGAGCTCTCAAGAGCACTGGGAAAGGCCTTGGGCAGACCTTGGTGGCTTCCCACCCCGGGATTCATGCTCCGTCTGGTATTAGGGGAGTTCGGGGAAGTGTTGCTGCAGGGTCAACGCGTCATACCCAGAAGGCTTCTGGAGTCTGGTTTTTCCTTCCGATATCCCGCATTGGAAGATACCCTTGAGGATCTCCTGATTTCCAGGGGATCCCCCTGAGTTATTGCCTTTGGGGTGGCTAAAGATCTTGGGGAGGTCGTGGAATTTTCATGGACAGGCGCATTGAGGATGTGCTGGTAGCCAAGGCAATGGGGGAGCCCTATGCCAAGATTCTCGGCATGAAGCCCCTGGAGGTCAAGGCAGGCTATGCCAAGGTGGCAATGGAGGTTCAGCCTGATCTTTCTAACATCTTCGGACAATGTCACGGTGGGGCCATCTTTTCCCTCATGGACGAAGCATTCCAGCTGGCGTGCAATTCCCACGGAACCCTGGCAGTGGCTCTCCATGTGGGCATCTCTTACCACTTGCCACCAGCCATGGGCAGCCGGCTCGTGGCAGAGGCCCGGGAACTCCACCTGGGAAGACGCACCGGCAACTACCTCATAGAGGTCAGGGATGAAAATGGTAAACTAGTTGCATCATGTCAGGCCCTGGCATACAGAAAAGGAACTGCCTTGCCGTTTTTGCAAGAGTACTCTGCCGGAGATTGATCAGCTAAGAAGGCGCCTGGCAGCCTCTGTGAAGATCCTAACTGCGATCATGAGGCAGGACTCATCCATATCAAAATGTGGGGAATGAAGAGGGGCATATGCAATCTCTTGGCCCTTGCCGCAGCCAAGCCTGAATATGGAGCTTGGACGCTCCCTGGCAAAAAGAGCAAAGTCCTCGGCCCCCATGGCTGGCTCCAGGTATAGGACCTGCTGCGGGCCCAGAAGATCCAATGCTACCTGGTAGAGGAAACCAGAGACCTCTGGATCATTTACGCACACCGGCACACCTTCCTGGAATTCAAGACGGCTTTCCACCCCGAAGGAACGGTCCATACCATGCCTCAGCTCCTCAAGCCTTCTCATTATGTTGCCACGGGTTTCCTCAGAAAGGGCCCTCACCGTACCCTCCAGCTCGGCGCTCTCTGGGATCACGTTCCCCACACTGCCCGCATGGAATTTCCCCACGCTTACCACCGCAGGCTCCGTGGGTTTGATGTTTCGACTCACAATGGACTGAAGCGCTGTCACAAAATGAGCTGCGGCCAAGATGGGATCCACTCCCTCATGGGGTCTCCCACCATGAGTGCCCCTGCCCCTAATCAGAAGGCTGAAAGAATCCGCAGAGGCGTGACTGGGCCCTCTAAAGAAACCCACTGTGCCCGCAGGAAGGTCAGGAACCACGTGGCAGGCTATCACCCAGTCCACCCTGGGCCCATCCAGCACACCCCTGGAGATCATCTCCCTTGCGCCGCTGACCCTCTCCTCAGAAGGTTGGAAAAGCAACAGGAGGTTGCCCTTCATGGAGCTTCTCCACTGAGACTCCAAGACCGCCCTTGCAACACCCAGGACAATGGCCGTGTGCGCGTCGTGACCGCAGGCGTGCATTACCCCCTTGTGTCTGGATCTGTAATGTACCTCATTGAGCTCTTCAATGGGCAGGCCATCCATGTCAGCCCTGATGGCAAGGGTGAATCCCTCCTGGCTTCCCCTGATCACCCCCACGGCTCCGGTCATGTTCTCCAGGGGCCTGGTTTCAACCCCCAAATCTCCCAGGATCTCCAACACGCGCCTTGTGGTGCGAATCTCCTGCCCGGAAAGCTCCGGGTACATGTGAAACTCCCGTCTGAGTTGCAAAACCCAATCTTCCATTTCCCGGCTTGGATCTTTCATCAAGGTCTTCCTTTTTCAAGATAGCCTGAAGCCAACAGACTCATCTTGAGCGACTCATCCCTGTTGAGCCCTGCTTTCTGATGGATCATCTTCTGTGGCAGGCTACCCAGTGTCCCCCACCCAGATCCCTGAACTGGGGTTCTTCCTCCCGACAAAGACCAACCACCTCTGGACACCGGGTGTGGAACCTGCAACCGGTTGGTGGGTTAAGAGGACTGGGCACGTCCCCTTCCAAGATTATTCTTCGTTTCTTTAAATTGGGATCTGGAACTGGCACTGCGGAAAGAAGAGCCTGTGTGTAAGGATGCTGTGGGTTTTGGTACAGCTCCTTGTCAGAGGCCATCTCCACGATTTTGCCCAGATACATCACCGCCACTCGATCGCTTATGTGTTCCACCACGCTCAGGTCGTGGGCTATGAAAAGATATGAGAGCCCCATCTCTTCCTGTAGTTGCACCAGGAGATTTATGACCTGCGCTTGAATGGATACATCCAGGGCTGAAACTGGCTCGTCACAGACTATGACCCTAGGATTCAGGGCCAGTGCCCTGGCTATGCCTATGCGTTGTCTTTGGCCTCCGCTGAACTCATGGGGATAGCGTCTGGCCTGTTCTGGCCTCAGGCCCACCCTTTCCATGAGGTGGCCAACCCTTTCCCTGATCTCCGAATTGGAGAGTTTTCCATGATTCCTGAGGGGCTCGGCTATGATCTCACCTACACTCATGCGGGGGTTCAGGGAGGAGTAAGGATCCTGAAAAATTATCTGCAACCTGGCCCTCGCCAGCCTCATCTGTTCCCTGTCCAGGCCTGAGAGATCCCTTCCTTCGAAAAGAATCTCCCCTTCAGTGGGCTCTATGAGCCTCAGCAGGCAACGCCCTACGGTGGTTTTACCGCAGCCACTCTCCCCCACGAACCCGAGGGATTCCCCTTCCCTCAGGCTGAAGCTGACTCCGTCCACTGCTTTTACCAATCCCACGGTGCGGGAAAACAGACCTTTGCGAACCGGGAAATATTTCTTGAGTCCCGTTACTCTCAGCAATGCATCCTGGGAAGCACTCAATGATATAGCCAACAGAGCACCCTCCGACTCGGGTCCACATGTACCTCAGGCGGCTCCTTTTTGCTGCACATATCCATGACCCTGGGACACCTGGGATGAAACCTGCAGCCTCTGGGCATCTCAAAGATGCTCGGCACGATACCGGGTATCTCCTGAAGTTGCCTTCTACCCTCCCTCAATTTCCTTCCCATTAGAGGCACAGAACCCAAGAGCCCCTGGGTATAAGGATGGAGAGGTTCTTGGAAGAGCTCTTTTACAGGAGCTTCTTCCACCACCTTGCCTGCATACATCACCACCACCTTCTTGGCCATCTCCGCAATGAGCCCCAGGTTGTGTGTGATCAGCAAGATGGAAGCTTGCATCTCTTCTCTTAGCTTTTGCATGAGGTCCATGATCTGTGCCTGTATGGTCACATCCAGCGCGGTGGTGGGCTCATCGGCCAGGAGCAACTGAGGATGGCAGGAAAGGGCCATGGCTATCATGGCCCTCTGGCGCATTCCCCCGCTTAGCTTGTGGGGGTATTCCCTGGCCCTGGCCTCTGGAGAGGGAATCTGTACACGGCTCAACATCTCTACGGCTCTTTGCCAGGCTTGCCTGCGATCCAGACCTTGGTGAAGCACTATGGCCTCGGAGATCTGCTCTCCTATGGTCAAAAGAGGGTTCAAGGAGGTCATGGGCTCCTGGAAAATCATGGAGATGGAGCCGCCTCTTATCTTTCTTATTTCATCCTGGGAGAGTTCCAGGAGATTGACTCCCTGAAACTGCACAAGCCCCTTTGCTTGGGCAGGGGGGCTAGGAAGCAGCCTCAAGATGGACAAGGCCGTCACACTCTTGCCGCAGCCGCTCTCGCCCACCAATCCCACTGTTTCACCCTGATTCACCTCCAGATCCACACCATCCACGGCTGTTGCCACGCCTTCGTACACCCGAAACTGCACCTTGAGATCACGAATACATAGAAGAGCTGCCCCACTCATATCTTGGACCTCGGATCCAGAGCGTCTCTTAGCCCGTCGCCCAGCAGATTGAAGCCCAGGACAGCCAGAAATATGGCAATTCCGGGGAAGGTGGCCACATGTGGTGAATTGAATATGTAACCCCTGCCCGAACCCAGCATGGCCCCCCATTCGGGGGTGGGGGGTTGGACACCTATTCCCAGAAACCCGAGCCCGGCGGCAAAAAGTATGGCCGTACCCATTCCAAGACTGGTTTGAACTATGATGGGAACCATGACATTGGGCAAAATGTGCCTTTTCAGGATCTTCAGATCCCTCGTGCCAACAGCCCTTGCGGCCTCCACATAGACCTGCTCCCTCACCGATAGAACACAGCCCCTGACCAACCTTATATAGATGGGCACCATGCTGATGCCTATGGAAATCACAGTGTTATTGATGCCCACCCCCAAGATGGCCACCAGAGCCAAGGCCAGCAGGAACCCCGGGAATGCCAGCAACATGTCCGTGATCCTCTGGAGAATGAAATCCACCTTTCCACCGTAATACCCCGAGACCAGGCCCAGGGGCACCCCCACCAGCAAACCCACGCATACCACCCCAATGGAGATCATGAGGGAGACCCTGGAGCCATAGATCACCCTTCCCAGGATGGATCTTCCCAACTCGTCAGTACCCAGGGGATGTTCTATGGAGGGTCTCTCCAGGGAGCGCATGAGATTTGGAGCAGAAGGATTTCCCGGGTAGAGCACTGGAGCAAGCAGGGCTGTGATCAAATAGCCCAGGATCAGAACTCCCCCGAACACCGCCATGCGGTTTCGAAAAAGCTTGGCCAATCCCTTGCGAAACTGGCTCTCCGCACCTCTTGTACTGTTTCCCAGATGAGCAGATTCTTGCATCCTTGTCTTACCTTTTGACCCATCCAATTCTGGGAAACCTTTTCCAGGCACTTCCCATCAATCATAGTGGATTCTGGGATCCACATAAGCGTAGATCAGATCCACGATGAGATTCACCAATATATAAAGCAGCCCGAAAATCAGTATGGAGCCTTGAATCATGGGATAATCTCTTGCCAGTATTGAGTCCACTATGAGCCTGCCCATGCCGGGCCAAGCAAACACCGTCTCGGTGAGCACAGCTCCTCCCAGCAGGGAACCGAACTGAAGCCCCACCACTGTGATTATGGGAATCAATGCATTGCGCAGGGCGTGTTTAATAATGACCACCTTTTCCATGAGGCCTTTGGAACGAGCTGTGGTTATGTAGTCCTGGGAGAGCACCTCCATCATACTGGATCTGGTCATTCTGGCTATGAAGGCCACCACAAAGGAGGCAAGGGTCACCGTAGGAAGCACCACATGCTTCCAGGTGCCAATACCCCCTGCCGGTAGCCAATGAAGCGTCACCGAGAAGAGTACCACCAGCATCAGGCCCAGCCAAAAAACCGGCATGGATATTCCGAAGAGGGAGAAGGAAGTCACCAGATAGTCCAGCTTGGTATAGGGCTTTACCGCAGCCACTATACCGGCCGGGATCCCCAGCAGACAGGCCAGGGTGATGGCTGTGGTGGCCAGAAGAAAGGTGTTGGGCAGCCTGGCCCAGATCTCTTCCATTACAGGGTTCTGTGTGCGAGCTGAGCGTCCAAGGTCCAGCACTGCCAGACGGCTTATGAACTTGGCATACTGAACGTGAATGGGTTGATCCAGACCCAGCTGCACCCTGATGAGCTCTATGTCTTCAGGGCTTGCCATCTGCCCGGCCAGAACCAGTGCAGGATCACCCGGAAGAGCTCTGAGCATGACAAAAAGCAATAGCGATATGCCGATGAGCACTGGTATTGTGGAAACAAGTCTTCTAATGGTGTATTGAAACATGGCTCCACGCAGAGGGTCTCAGGAGAGGCCCTTAACTGGACCTCTCCCCGAGCCCCTTATTGTCCCCTTTTCACTTCCCCAGGCTCACATACTGAGGATAGAACTTCTCGGTGGGGGTGACCACCATTCCTTGGATCTTACTCGAGTAGGCTATCACGAACTTCTCTATGTGTAGCCAGAGCCAGGGACAATCATCCCATATTATTTTGGAGGCCTGGACAAGGAGTTCTTTTCTCTTGGCAGGGTCCTGCTCCAGGCGACTCTTTTCCATTATCTCATCATATTGTGGATTGGAGTAGAAGGCAGAGCCAAGCCCCTTGGGAGGATAAACAGCAGTGGTGAATTGCCCGTACAGAGCCATGTCTGCATCCATGATCAGGGGGCCCCAACCCAGAAGTACCATGTCAAACTCAGACTGTTCCAGGGGCTTGTACACTGTGGACATGTAAGTGGGCCAGTCCATGACTCTGAGCTCGGTTTTTACCCCGATTGCCTGAAGTTGAGCCTGGATGGCCTCTGCAATCTGAGTGTCAAATAGGTACCTGCCCTGAGGACTTCCTATTTTCACCACCTGGTTGAAGTCCCAATTGGCTTTTTTGAGCAGCTCTTTGGCCTTTTCGGGATTATAGTCATATTGAGGTTCCATCCTGGCATACCCGAACAGGATGGGTGAAACTGTTCCGTCCATGGGCTCTGCGGTATCAAATAGTATCTTCTTCACAATGGCTTTCTTGTCCACCGCGTAGTTAAAAGCCTGGCGCACCAGTTTGTTCTTCATCAGAGGGCGATCTCCCCTCAAGGCCATGAATATGGTCCTGGTGCTAAGAGGCATCTCCACCTTTACAGCAGGATCAGACTTCAGGGCAGCCACATTGGCCGGCGAGGGTTTGTAACAAATGTCCAGCTGGCCTGCCCTGAGCATTGCTTCCCTTGTGGCCACCTCAGGCACCACCTTGAATGTAAGTTGCTCCACCGTTGGCTTGGGTCCCCAGTAAGACTCATTTCGAACAAGCACGATCCTGTCCCCTTTGACCCACTCCTTGAGCACATAGGGGCCTGCTCCCACCGGGTGTTGCCTGACGTCCTCCCCGTACTTCTCTATGGCCGCAGGTGAAATGGGTGCCACCAGGGTCATGGCCAGGGTCTGATCCAGGGGAGCAAAAGGATACTTCAGCTTGAGCTGCACAGTGTGATCATCCACCACCACACATTCCTGGACCATTGTTATGGCAAAACGAAGAGGCACCTTCAACTTGGGATCCAGGGCCCTGTCAAAACTGAGTTTCACCGCCTTGGCATCAAGAGGCGTGCCGTCTGAAAACTTGACTCCCTGCCTAAGCTTGATGGTCCAGGTAAGCCCGTCTTGGGAGGTCTTGTATTCGGTGGCCAGCCTTGGCTCCAGTTTTCCGTCTGGCTTTACAAAGAAGAGGGTGTCGAAAATCAAATCGCAGATGTTCTGGATTAGGGTAGTGGTTTGCTCCTGGGGGTTGAGGGTATCTGCGTCTATTCCGATGCCTATGTTGAGGTTCTTTATCTGGGCCTTGGACTCACCAATGGAGATTGCCAGGGCCAGAACCAATGTTGCGCTCAGAATCAGCCACCTGCTAATTCTCATGTTCTTCTCCTCCCGGTTCGATCCCACTTTTTCGAGCTTCATCTTCTCTGGAGGCTTATTCCAGGAAGGGAAGCGGCCTTAAGAAAGCCGCTTCCCACCTTCTCTCATTGCATTGTCACGTATGTGGGATAAAAGGTCTCATAGGGGGTCACGATGAGCCCTTTTATCTTGCTGTTGTAGGCAATGAGGAATTTCTCGGTATGTAGCCAGATCCAGGGGCAGTCATCCCAGACCATCTCAGAGGCCTTCTTCAATAATTCCTTTCTCTTTTCAGGATTCAATTCCTGTCTGCTTTGGTCCATGATCTTGTCGAACTCGGGATTTGAATAAAAGGCTGATCCCAAGCCCTTGGGGGGATTAACGCTGGTGTGGAACTGGCCGTAGAGGCCATAATCAGCGTCCATTACAAAGGGCCCCCATCCCAGAAGAAAGACCTCCAGCTCGGTCTCATTTAGGGGCTTTTGGAGCCCTGCCACATAGGTAGGCCAATCATATGTTCTGAGCTCCACCTTCACACCTATGGCCTGGAGGGATGCCTGCACGTACTCGGCTATCTGCTTATCGAAGAGATACCTGCCCTGGGGAGTGCGCATCTGCACTGTGCGATTGAAATCGAAGTTGGCCTGCTTCAGTAGCTCCTTTGCCTTCTCTGGGTTGTAGTCATACTGCTTGTCCATCTTATGGTAGCCCCACATTATGGGGGATACGGGCCCTTCCATGGGCACGGCCGTGTCAAAGAGGATCTTGCTCACTATGGCCTTCTTGTCCACGGCATAGTTGAAGGCCTGGCGCACCAGTTTGTTTGTGGTGACCCCTTTTTGGCAGTTGAGCCCCATGAAAATTGTCCTTGTGTCCAAGGGCATCTCCACTTTTATGGAAGGGTCGCTTTTGAGTGCATTTACGTTGGCAGGTGAAGGTTTGTAGCAGATGTGAAGTTGACCGGCTCTGAGCATGGCCTCGCGGGTGGCAGTCTCCGGAACTATCTTCCAGGTGAGCTGGGCCACCGTGGGCTTTTTACCCCAGTAGTTCTCATTTCTCACCATCACTATGCGGTCTCCCTTTACCCACTCCTTGAGCACGTAAGGGCCTGCCCCCACTGGTTTCTGCCTGACATCTTCTCCATGCTGTTTCAGGGCTTCGGGCGAAGTGGGAGCCAGGATTACCTGGGCTAGGTTGTAAGGAAATGGTGCAAAGGGGTATTTGAGCTTGACCTGGAAAGTCAGATCGTCTATGACCGTGGCGCTCTCGATCATGGACACATAGTAACGCAGAGGCACTCTCTTGTTGGGATCCAGGGTTCTGTCTATTGTCTCTTTCATTATCTGGGCCGTAAGAGGAGTGCCATCCGAAAACTTGACCCCTGCCCTGAGCTTGATTGTGTAGGTCAGGCCATCCTCCGATGCCTTGAACTCGGTGGCCAGTCTGGGCTCCAGCTTTGCATCAGGGGTCTGGAAGAAAAGGGTGTCATGGATCAGCTCGGCCATGTTCATGATCAGAGAAGTAGTCTGTTCTTGGGGATGAAGGGTGTCTGCATCCACCCCTATGCCAATGATTAGTTCCTTGACTTCTCCTTGGGCCGAAACCCGCGTGGCTCCCATCCCTAAGACAAGGGCCACACCCAAAAGAAAAACCCCCAGACCAATCAAAAACCTTTTCCCGCTCATACAGCACCTCCTTCCTGGTCAATTTGGATTCTTCCATCTGCAACTACTGGTTTTCCACCCTTTAGGATCCACAAGATTCCCCCCTTGTTTCTCAAGAGGCTCAGATCCTCCAATGGGTTGCCTCTCACCACGATCAGATCGGCGAGTTTTCCCTCTTCTATGGTTCCAAGCTCTTTTTCCAAACCCAGAACCTGTGCTCCCACCTGGGTGGCGGCCCTTATGGCCTCCCCGGGTGAGAAACCTCCCAGGCTGGCCATAAGCTCCAATTCCCTTAGGTTCTGACCGTGAAAATTAAAAGGAGTTCCTGCATCGGTGCCCATGGCCACTCTGATACCAGCTTCTCTGGCCATGTTTATGCTTTGGAGGAAATCTGATTTCAGCCTCTTGGTTTTCTCTACCACGAAGGCTGGGATGCCGGCCTGAACCCCGTTGTCTTCTATGCATTGAAGAGCCGAGATGGTTGGCACCAGGGGTATGTCCTTCTCCAGCATGTAATCTAGCGACCTCTGGTCCAGGAAAATCCCGTGTTCGATACTGTCTATGCCAGCCCTAAGGGCGTTTAATATCCCCTGGGCACCCTGGGCATGAGCAGCAGTCCTGCGGCCCGCTTTGTGGGCCTCCTCCACCGCTGCCCTCATCTCCTCCTCTGTGAGCTGAGCGCTGCCTGGTTCCACCCCACGAGTCATGACTCCGCCTGTGGCCATCAGCTTGATCACATCTGCCCCAGCCTTTATCTGTTCCCTGGCTGCTTTCCTCAATTCCTCAGGCCCATCGGCTTCCCTGGCCATCTGCCATCCATGCCCGCCTGTCATCACTATGGGCCTGCCGCTGGCAAGCATCCTGGGCCCGGCCATCATGCCATCTCTTATGGCCTCCCTGGCCACCAGATCCACTCCATTTTTGCCCCCCATATCCCTGATGCTGGTGACACCGCCAAGAAGCGTCTGGCGGGCATGACGGGCAATTCGCAAAGCCAGCAAGGCATCTGGGGTGCGCTCCAGCACTTCCATGGGGTCAGGGCTACCATCCAGGCAAAGATGGACATGGGCGTCTATTAGTCCGGGTAAGAGGGTACAGCCCTGGATCTTCACCCTTGGCACCCCATCTGGCAAAGGTCCTTCCCCCTGCCACACCCTGACTATTCTTTCCCCCTCGATCAGAACACTTGCCCTCTCCATCACACAGCCGTTGCCCACCAGCACGCGGCCATCCACAAAAAGGATCTCCATTGGTTGGAATCACCTCATCAATTACAACCGGCAAAGAGCGGATGTGGAAGCCATCGAGATCTACTTGTAAGCCTAAAAGACCTGCTTTCAAGCCCATCTCAGGCTTCCTGAAGTTTTCAGAACCGATCCTAATCCCGGGAAATGGCAAACCCTACCAGCAAAGGGCCAGCAAAGCTCAAAACCCCAGCCTGAAGAGGGCTTTGAACCCACAAAGAATAAAACAAGCCCCCCGGAGGGTCAATCCTTCAAGTTTTTCTCCAGGCAATGCAGGGGCGCACCCCATGACTTTTTTGCAGTGGAGGTCTGGGCGCTTGGGGAAAGCATTGCCTGCCCGTTGGCCGGCAAACAAAGGCCAAAGCAGCATAATTCCAGGCCTCCCAAGCACTTCAAGCTGTTGGTTCTAAACTGGCCAATAAGAACAAATGTGTTGGACAAAATTCAAGACTCTACAACAAAATGAAGGATCGAGACCCTTTGTGGAGGTTCACCCTGCCCAAGCCTCTTACTCTCTTTCAAAAACGCCAGGTTCACTGCTGCCAAGGCTCGATTCAGCTTCTCCAGGTCAAGCACGCAATCCCCTGAGATGACCACCTCAGAAGCCTTCTCAGGGAAAAAGTTGAACTGGCAGTATTTGACCACTGCTTCTCCATTTTCTCCCTGCACCAGTAGAGGGTAACCATGCGTTCGGCACAGGATGGGTCTCAGGGGATAGAGGAGGCAGACACCCTCCCATAGGGCCTCACACTCCTGCCCTGGTTGACTTGCAATCCTTAAACGCAGTTTTTCCCTGGCCCCTGGAGCAAGGGATTCAAAACCCTCCCTTATTGCCCATGCCTCTACGGGAAATATTCCAAAGCCAGGCGTACAACAGTGTGAGCAGCCCTTTCGACACCTGATTAAGGATCCGTAACGCTTTTTGACCAAGGCCAGAAATTCATCCACCTTGGCAACCAATTCCCTGTAAGCCCTGAGGGACTCCATCATTCCAGGTAATCCTTGCCTCTCCAGTGGGGTCTGGGATGGATCCTCTTGAGAAGCTCCCAGTGGACTCCCTCCACAGAAAAAAGAATGGGGGGACCCTTCTCAGGCCCCAGATCGCTGAAACGATCCAATTCCTTGCCCCTTCGGTCTGTCACCTTGACTCCTGCCTCTCTGGCCACAAGGAGCGCCGCAGCCAGATCCCAGATGTGCCAACGCTCCACGAAATAACCAACATAGACCCCCCCTGCCACAAAGCAGGCCTGTGCGGCTGCACTTCCCAACGCCCTGATCTTGGTGGGGACCTGGAAGTCCCAGTCTTTGGCTCCCTCTGAGGTGATCCCCAGGATATCTTCCCCGTGGAGGTGCTTTCGCACCAGGGGGTGTGGAATCCGGCCATTGCAAGTGGCTCCTTCGCCTTGGGCGGCAGTATAGAGCCATTGCAAAGCAGGCAGGTACACACAGCCCCAAATGGGAGCTCCATCTTCCAGAAGGGCTACTGAGATGGCCCATATGGGCAGGCCGAAACGATAATTGGTTGTTCCGTCTATGGGATCCAGCACCCAGACCCTGGAGCTCGTGGAAGCCCCATTCAGGCCTCCCTCTTCACCAAAAATCTGGTCTCCAGGACACAGGCTCTGGATTATTTCCACAAGCCTTTCCTCCACCTGTTTGTCCACTTGAGTTACAGAGGTCCCATCTTCCTTGATCCTGGTGCGTAGCTCTCCGTGCTGGGCCTCAAGGGCTCCGAGCCCTATGCTCTTGACCCCACGCACTATCTCCTGTCTAAGCCTCAGATCAAGTCCTGGCATGCACCACCTGGGCTTCTGGGGGATTTCTTTTCTTTGAGCAGTCTGCCACAACTCCTTCGGCTTCGAAAGGCTGCTCCCAAGCAGGCCTTCCTGCCGCAGGGGCAAGGCGCCTTTGGCTTCATCAAGGGGATGGCAGCCTGGAGGCCCCATGATCTGAGCATGAGTCTGTCCATGTCATGGCCCCCCTGACCGAGAAGGAGACCTGATCCAGGGTGCTTCCGTCCCTGTCCAAGAGGGCCAGGACGTGCCCACCTTCCTTCACGGGCCAAAAAACACCCCTCCCCGCCCCGGGCAGGGGCTCCCCGTCCAGGCTCCATCCCATACCCTCTTGGAACCCCTCGGCCCAGAACAAGACCTTTTGCTGTGCTGCCGGGATCTCTGGATCCACGGCCATGATGGTCCCGCAGGGCGGGTAACCGATCCTGGATGCCCCAAGGCCCATGGTGCTCTCCCTGGAATGGGGCTCGGTCCCGGCCAGGAACCATTCCTGCCTCGGAGGCTCAATGTCCTTGGGAAAAGCCACCTCTGTCTTCACCAGCCCCGAAGGTGGAATGGGGATATCGCATCTCTTTTCGGAGTGCAGCAGATTCATGATTTCCACCCAAACAGGGGCGGCCCCAGAGATCCCGCTTACGTTCCACATGGGCTCGCCCGAGAAGTTTCCCACCCATACCCCCACGGTGTAACAGGCAGTGTACCCAACACACCAGTTGTCACGCATGTCCTTGCTGGTCCCGGTCTTGACAGCTGCCCAAAACCGTGTGGAAAGCGGGTTCTCAAGGCCGAAGGTGGCGCTTCTGGCCTCCCGGTCCGAAAGGATGTCGGAGACCAAGAAGGCGGCTTCCTGGGAAAAGACTTGTCTTCTCCCAGTCCCAGAGTCCCCCACAGGGGTCAGGCTCAACTCCCCACAAACCCCTCCATTGGCCAGGGTGCGGTACGCATTGACCAGTTCCAGGAGGCTCACATCCAGGCTCCCCAGGGCCAGGGAAGGGCCGAAGAAATCCCCGGGCTCTTCCAGACCGCTTAAGCCCAGGGCACGCAGCGTACTTAGATATGCCTCATCACCCACGAGCCCCAGAACCCTCACAGCCGGAATATTCAGGGAGGAGGCCAGGGCCACCCGGACTGAAACCGGGCCCCTGAAGAGGTTATCGAAGTTCTTGGGAGAGTAGATGCCCCTTGAAAGAGCCATGTCCAGGGGCGAGTCCTCCAGAAGCGAGGCAGGGGTCAGGATGCGCTCATCCAGTGCACGGGCGTACAGGAAGGGCTTGAGGGCAGAGCCCACCTGTCTCCTGGCTCGGATCCCATCCACCTGGCTCCCCCTGGCCCCCTTGGCCGAGCAGCTCACATATGCCAGGATCTCCCCGCTTCGGTTCTCCACCACCAGGGCTGCCCCCTCGTTCACGTTCTGGGGCTTGAGGAGTTCCAGGTGGTGCCCCAGGCGCTCTGTGACATGGCGTTGGATGGATGGATCCAGACTGCTCATTGCCTTTGATCCCTTGGGCAGGCCCTTGAGAAGGAGTCTTGCCACATGGGGTGCTGCCGCCCCCCGAGGCTCCACCACATATCCTCCCAAGAAGAGACGCCTCAGTTTGCCATCCAACTCCTCCTCCACCGCCTCCCAACCCAGGGACCTGCCCAGGAGCGAGGCACGCTTCCTCAGCTCCACGAAGGGGGAATTGGGTGCCCGGATCAGGCAGGCCAGGATCAGGGACTCAGCTTGATCCAGACCATGTGGGTCTTTGCCGAAGAGGCCCCTGGAGGCAGCGGCGATCCCCTGGAGTTCACCCCTGAAGCTCACGAGATTAAGATAGGCCTCCAGGATCTCCCCCTTGGACCAATGTTTCTCCATGCGCAGGGCAGCCATGATCTGTTCTGCCTTCTGTTTCAGGGACTTACGGCCTCCTTGGGCCTGGAGTCTCTTGTCCAGGAGGGCTGCCAGTTGCATGGTTATGGTGCTGGCCCCCGTGAAGCCCTCAAGAGTCAGGCCCCTTAGCAAGGCCCTTCCCATGGATCTCCAATCCACCCCTGGGTGGCTGAAAAACCTCCTGTCCTCTGAAGCCATCAATGCCTTGATCAGGGCCGGGGAGACCTGGCCTATGGCCACCCACTCGAGCCTTCTTTGCTCCTTGTCTTTCCTTAGCTCATGGATGGGCTCCCCATGCCTGTCCAAAAGAATTGAATCGGATGAAACCCAGGAGGCCCTCACCTCCTGGAAAGATGGGAGGGCCAGGGCCGGCCTGGCAAGCACAAGCCACTGGAGCAGGCCCCACAGGATCGCCAGTTCCACAGAGGTAGGCACAATCCCCCAGATGCGTCTCAATGCCCCACCTCCAAGGGCTCGTTGGGCATCTCCCCGAACATCTCCGGAAAGTACAAGGCCTCCACCCTGGTGGGAGGCACCTGGAAGTTCCCCTCCTGGTTGAGACGTACCGTGTACTCCAGGGTCCATTCTCCCTTGGGCAGGAACTCATAGTAGGCCCTGAAGGCCTCCAAAGAGCGTTCCTGGAAAACAGGTGAGGGCCATCCCTTGCGCTTCTCATCAGCCGTGAGGATGCGCGAATCCCTGGCCAGTCCCCCTCCCAGGATACTGGATCCGGCCGGGATGGGATCGCTCACCACAACCCAGCTCTGGTCAGCCTGGGCCGATATCTCCAGCCTGACCCTGAGCACATCACCCCGACTCCATGCATCAGGGCGTTTTCTCTCCACGGCAGAGATCCATTTTTGGATCTTGTAACCGCTGCTCAGGGGGGCCTTGAGGGGAATGGCCGCCAGGCCCTGCACCGTGACCCATGGCCTGCCCGTGCCTTGGTGATTTATCCACAAGGATCTCACACCTTCCGGCCAGGGCAACAAGAAGGCCCCTCCCTTGGGTGAGACGCCCCAGCCCACGGTACCGGATGGTGCCTCAGCCTGGAGGCTGGTCTTGCCCGTAACCGGGATGGTCTCAAAGGCCCTGGAGAACTTCTCCATGGCCAGTACGCCCCAGGCATTGGCCACCGTGAGATCCCAGTGTCCGCCTCTTTGCAGTGCCAAGGCTCCCTGGACCAGCCTCGGCAAGTCCTCCTTCCAGTTGGCCAGGGGGAGCACCGCCAGGATGGTGCGCACCGCGTTGACATGATTGGAGACCATGAGCCACCAGAGGCGATCCGTGGCCCCGGTGGAGAAGCTCATGACAGTGCCCTGGAAATTCAAGCGCGACCTCAGGATCTGCTCTGCCTCTTTCATGCGTGCCTCCCGCTCCGGGATGGCAGGGACGAGGCGAAGGATGTTGAGCCAGTCTATCACCGCTGAGGTGGGCCAGAGATTGGGCTCCAAGGCTATGGAGCCCAGATGCTTGGGCCCTGCCTTGCCCAGCCTGGCCAGGGCCTCTAGGGCTGAGAGCTTCCTGATGGAGAGGTCTGCCGTGGGCAAAGGACCGTATCGCACCATGCCCCCTTCCACGAACTTCATGAGCCCGGCCTCCATCTTGGCCCTTGCCTCTGCAGGGATCTCCCATCCAGCTTCATGGGCAATGGCCACGATGTACGCGGTGAGCACCGGGGACCCCAGGGTCATGGTGGGGAAGTACTTCACTAGCCCTTCTGGGTCCAGATGAGTGGAGAGCTGGGCCATGTATTTCTTCCACAGCACCTCGTCCCTAAGGGAAACGGCCGTGGAGATCTTCTGCTCCATGCAGCCGTAAGGGTACCCCCTCATGTAGTGCGCCACACCGCCTAGGCCTTCAGCCACCACGGGGCTAAGGCTCACCCGAACCCCGCCCAGGCCTGGGAGGGCATCAGCGGGTCTCTCCACAGGGAAACTCAGGGTTGCTTCCACCTGGGCCGTGGTGGCCTGGAGCATCCTCACAGGGACGGCCGCAGCCACCCTCTGGGTCACCCTGATGCGGTCAGCCTCTGGGGCACCCACTGTCTTGACCTCCACCTCCCAGAGGATGGACTCCTGCCCCTGGGGCACGGTGACCTCCCAGCCCACCTCCCTGGCCTCCCCTGGGGACAAGGACAGAGCCATGGGCTGGAGCCTTTCGGCCAGTCCCCGGGCCGTGGCCCTGATCTCCAGGCTCAGGGCTTGCTGAGTCGTGTTCCTCAGAGTGAATCCCGCCTTGAATCTGTCTCCCTCACGGACCAGGGGAGGCAGGCCCGAGAGAATCATCAGGTCCTGAGTGGATTGGATGGAGGTGGATCCTGTCCCGAAAAGGCCCTCTCCCCCAGTGGCCACGGCCACGATGCGAAAGCTGGTCAGGGAGTCATTAAGGGGTAATTCCAAAGAGGCCTCCCCTTTTTCATCCAGTGGCACACGGGCCTTCCACAGGAGCAGGGTTTCAAACAATTCCCTTGTGGGCTGCCTCCCACCTCCTCCACCCGAGGGGAGGGCCTTGAGCCCGTAATGGCGCTTCCCCACCACCTGCATCTGGGCCGTGGCCGAGCGCACCTCGTATCCCCTTCTTTTCATCATGGCCGGGAGGATCTCCCAGCTCCTGTTGGCCATCAGCTCCAGGAGCCCCTCGTCCACTGCTGCCACTGCCACCTCGCTGCCGGGTGGTGGCCGCCTTCCATCTGGGGTCTGGACCTTTATGCTCACCATGGCCTTTTCTCTGACCTTATAGACCTTGCGCTCCGTCGAGACCTTCACCTCCAGCTCGTGGGCCCTCCAGCCCACGTTGATCTCCGAGATGCCCAGCTTGAAGGCTGGCTTGCCCAGATCCACCAGGGCCGTCGGGCTCACATCTGCCACCCTGCCCCTTACAACCAGCACCGACACGAAGACATTGGGCGCATATGAACCCTTGATGGGCATCTGGATGATGGGCCTCTTGCCAGACAGGGGTCTGACCCAGGCCTCCATGACCCCTTCGCGCTCCACTGTAATCAGGGCTGTGGCCTCCTGGAAGGGCATTCGGACCTGAAATGTGGCCGTCTCCCCTGGCTCGTAGCGCCTCTTTTCGGGAAGGAGATCTATCCTGTCATGATCTTCTGCATCGAACCACCACCTGCGCTCCTTGGATACCCATACAGACCTGTTTGCCCAGCTGGGGTTTTCGGCTTGGTCCCAGGTCTTTGCCTGCAGGACCATCTCTCCGGATGTCTGGGGTCGCACCTGGCAGATGAATTTCCCGTGCTGGTCGGTCTTGCCCTCACAGAGGCTGCCCAGGCGCCTCGTCTCTTTGGCATGGTCGTAAGAGTAGAAACCCCCAATGATCCTCTTTCTGTGGCTTATGGTCTTTCTCTGGAACAGATCCACCTTCACTGGCGCTTCTGCCACTGGCCTTCCCTCCAGATCCACCACCGCCACCTGGAGTTCCTGGGTCTCATCCACCACGGCCCATGAGCTGGGCTTGAGGCCCACCAGATACCTGGAGGGCCAAAGGGGGATCCGGCTGGAGGCTGTCTGCACCTCCCCATTGGGGTCCCGGTACTCCAGCTCGGCCACCATCTCCATGGGGACCTGAACCTCGGGCAGGTCGTTGAGCACCACCCGGGCCGATCCGGCCCTGTCCAGGACAAGATCCACGGTCTCTAGCTTGGCACGGATCTCCCCTAGGGCCTCCCTGAGCACCTGAGGGACCTCCCCTAGCTCCTCATCGTATTCCAACTCCTCGCCCTTCCTGGTGACCCCTTCCAGCACCGGGCCGTTGGAGAATTGGAAGCCCTCGAATCCCTCCGGAGGGGCCAGAGACTTGAGCCCCACTTCCCTGCGAAGTTTGACAGGCAGCTCCCCTGCCCCGCCTCCGGCAAGATACTGAAGGCTCATCTCCAGGGTGACCTCCCTGGCATGGACCAGAGGTTCCTTGGGCGGCTGTATCACTGCCTTCATGAGGGGGACTCGAAACTCCTCGACCCTGAAATGCCCCGTGGTCCATTCGCTGGCTTCCTGCACATCCCAGGGCTCCTCATCTTCTTCCTCCAGGGAGGGCTCCCAGGCCTCCACGGTCGTGTCCGACCCTCGCCTGAGCACTACCCTATAGCCCCCAAGCTTGGCCTCCCTGGGGATGGTCCAGGTGGTCTCGGCCACACCCTTTGCATCCCACTCAAGGGGCAATTCGTACCTCTGCTCGCCTCCTAGGTGCTCTATGGAGACTTTCTGAGGCCTGTTGGCCTCGGGCACGGCAGAGAATCCCTTGATGCCGTGCTTTCGCAGGATGTGTTTCATGTGCACGGTCTCGCCGGCCCTAAGGAGGGTCCTATCCAGTATCGTGTGGGCGATGACGGGGCCCCCAGGGAGCTCTGGGGGCAGCTGAAAACGCCAAGGCTCGATCCCCTCATCCCAGCTCGAGTGCACGAAGGCCATGTCCGTACCTGTCCGGGCCACGATGAAGAGCCCTCCCCCGAGTCCCCGAAGTGCCCCCATCTGCCGGTAATCCAAACGGTCCGCCTTCACGCGGCAGTGAGGCAGTTCCTGGGGCGAGGGTAGCTGTACGTCTATCCTGGCGATCCCCTGGGCATCGCTCTTTCCGGCCCACAACACCCTCTCCTGGCAGTCCCGGACCGTGACCTCTGCACCCTCCACGGGCCGTCCTTTGTCCAGGCTGGTCACCCAGACCAAAGAGCCCTCCCTTCCCCACTTGAAATGCACCGAGAGGTTGGTGACCAGGGCCGCTGCTGGCACGAACATCGGTCTTGGTGGATCCAGCAGGGCGCTTCCCAGGATCTGACTTTCCAACTCCACGAGGTAGAGCCCAGGTCCCCTGAGGGGGATGCCCACCACCTCGAAGGCCTTGGCCCCCATGGGCTTGGAGACCTTGAACTCAGCCACCTCATCCCCGGCCGAAAACATGGAACGCTCCCGCGATGCGGCGGCCACCCTTCTCAAGGCGGACTGGAGATCGTCCGCATTGCCCGGGGCCAAATTGAGAATCCTAGCCTGGATCTTCCCCGTGATCCCATGGGCCTCCCCCACGCGCACGGCCCTTGCCTTGACCTCTGGCTCCAGGTTCCTCAGGGTGACCGGGAGCATGCGATCCCCCATGAGCTCCACTATCCCGAAGCGCGCCGGGAACTTGGCCAAGGGGGGATACCTGTCTGTGCGCACGGTCAGGGGGAAACGATCCGCGTTGGACAATGCCCTGCCAGCATCATCCTTGAGCCCTGGGGGGAGCTCCACCTGGTAACTGGCTTCCTCCGGAAAGGGGCCTGGGAATTCCACGGCCCGTACCAGCTCTGACTCAGAGATCCGGGGCCTGCGGATCTCACCCTCCCCACCCCTTAGCAAGACCTTCTCGGCTTCCGCCTTGGAGATGCTGGCCGAGAATTCCACCCGCATGGGGAGTATGGGAAGACAGCCTGCCCTGGGGTTTTCCTTTTCGCAGCGAAACGTGGCCGTGAACCTGGGCCTCGTCTTGAAAGGGATCACCTGATCCTGGGCTGTGGAGACCCCGGTCTTGGCGCTCACACCCTTTCCCCAGATCAGCCTGACCTCGGAGCTGGCCGGGAAGCGCTGACGGCACTGGATCAGGACCTGCGGAAGCGATGGCCTCTCGCTGCCCCTGTACCAGGCCTTGAGGATCTCCTCCCTCTCATCCCCAGTCAGGATGCGCACGCCGATCCTGTCCTGGATGCCCTGCACCGAGAAGGACACGTTCTCCAAGATCGAATCCGGGGTGGGCTCTGCATTCAGGGTCAGGATGAAGACCTGCTCTTCATCGATGTTCTGACTCCCCTGGTAGGGCACCGACGCCACAACAGCCGGACCGCCCGTGGAGAAAGAAAACGATTGTTGCCCCACCATAGGGTTTCCGGAAATGGCTTTTGTGTCGGGCCTCAGGCGAAACTCGCAGCGGATCCCGGCCGGGACATCCCTCTCGAAGTCGTAGATCCAGTTCCTGGGGTCTGCCCAGCGGGCCTGTCCCCTAACAGGGCAATCCACCTCGAAGGGGTCCATGCTCACGCGGGGATCCCCCAAAGGCACCATGGGCTCGGAGAAACTCGCCCTCACCTGCCGCACCACCTTGACCTCCCCCTGTGGGGTGAAAACCACGATGTGTGCCTGCTGCTGCGCCTGGGCAAGGCCGACCAAGACAAGGGCCCCCACGAGCAACGATCCCAGGCACCGCCCTTTCACGGCTTCCCCCTTTCTAGCTGAATCCCAGATCGTTGGAACATTCGATCCCCCCCCAGCCTTCACAGGGCCGAACACTATCACAAACCCCATGGGGATGCCAGCAGCCAAGGGTGAGGAGGAGGATTACCACCAATTGGCTGCGGCCCAGGGGCTTAGTCTCTTTTTTCGGGACATCGGCCATATCGCACCTCCACCAGGCATGGAACACATCCTGTTTGGAACACCCCTTGGGGACTTGGAAGATCGTTTTGTGGACAAAGAGCAGGGTTAGCTGCAGTTGGTGGCAGGTACGCCTGTCAGATCACCTTCTTACCCAGGAGATTTTGGCCTATAAAACCTGGTTGTCGGGTGAAAGCCAAATCCTCTACTGAGAAGCCCAGTAGGCATGAACCTTTTTCAATTCATCCACCCAACATTTCAGTATGTCAGAGGTGTCGCGGCCTAATTCCTTGGCAAGCTCAAAAAAGCCTGGTCCTAGCTGCATGTCGCCAGATTTATGAACTACTATTACTGTCAGCATGCCACGTCCGGCATCGTCTTCCTCACGGGAGATTTCCCCCAACATAGCAGCCAACGCATAAGACTCTGGCTCCATCTGGATTGTGCTTATTTGCGAGACCAATTCAGAGTATGGAATCATTCCCCGAACCCTGGCCCTATCTACGAGGATTCGCCGCATTTCCTCTTTCGCTTTATTCCAATCGGCAATTGAATACCCATACTTCCGAGCCATAGTCCATCCCCCTGTGACCAAAGCTGCCGCATAACTCGCGGGTTCAGCCGCACGCGGAGCGAAGCGTGTCGGCTGCAACCGGTTGTTAGACCGTTTCTATTATTGCCATTTATCTTTGCCCTTGGGCTAACAATGCGGCAAGGACCTCTTCCACTTCCATGCCTTTGGCCCTGATTAACGCAATCAGTTCCTCCGGTGTGCGCGTGTCCTCATAATTTTTACGGTTTGGGTTGACTGCTTTAAGATCAAAGTTTCTGTTTTCGATTTCTTGCCTGGTAACAGTCCAACTGTGCTCGCTATCTCCTCGGGTCGGCAATAGCCTGAAGAATTCCTCGAAATGCGCCAGCGTCAGCGGTGTCTTCTTGCCTACCTTGATATCAGAGAGGTCGTAATACCATATCTTTTCCGTTGGCCTGCCTTTGGTGAAGAAAAGAAGATTGGTCTTGACGCCTGCACCGGCATTGACAAAGGCTCCCGGCGGCAGACTCACAATGCACCAGAGGTCGCAGTCATCGAGCAACTTGCGCTTGGTCTGGACAAAGGCCGTCTCGTTGGTACGGAAGAGCACGCCCTCATCCAGCACAATCCCGCAGCGGCCGTCGGGTTTGAGGCTGTCAATCACATGCTGGAGAAAAAGTACCTGAGTGGCGCCGGTTTTGTAGGCAAAGCGGGTCTGGGCGTCTTTGCCTTCCTTGCCGCCAAAGGGCGGATTCATGAGCACCACATCAAAAAGGTTCGGTGCGTTTTGAAAAAGACCTCCGTAGATCTCCGCGCCGGTGAGCGTGTTGCCGTGCCAGATGTGTGGCTCATCAATGCCGTGAAGCATGAGGTTGGCCAGTGCAATCGGGTAAATGGCATTATCCTTCTCGCGGCCGTAGAAGGTGCGGGTTTTGAGCGTTTCGAGCTGGTCTGATGAGGTAATTTTTTCGTTATCGGGGCCGGCCATGTGTTCGTAGGACTGCGCCAGAAACCCGCCGGTGCCGCAGCCGGGATCATAGACCGTTTCGCCGATTTTGGGATCAATCACCCGCACCATAGCGCGGATCACCTCGCGCGGGGTGAAAAACTGGCCGCCGTCGTTGCCCTTTTCGCCCATCTTGAGCAAAAGCCCCTCGTACACCTGCGAAAGGGTGAACACATGGGTCGGGTCCACGCTCTCGGCGCTGATTTCGTTCACCTTGTCGAGCACATCCAGAAGATTGCGCTCGGTGTCAATGCGGGTGCGCTCGATGCCGGAAAAGATTTCGCTTATGACCTTCTGCCGCGGCGTGGCGTTGGGCCGGTCTTTGAGGCTTTTGAGGTGCGGGATAAGATCACCGTTGACAAAACTGAAGAATGCACCCAGCGCGCCGCTTTCCAGTTCGCGGCGTTTGGGTGCGTCCGGCGCAGCCCAATCGCGCCACCTATAGGGCGCCTCCAGCGACGGGGTAAACTCCGCGCCTACCGCCGCTGCCGCCTCGGCCTCGTGCTGCTCGCGCTCGTCAAGGATGCGCAGAAACAAAATCCAGGTCAGCTCCGGCACATACTGTAGCGCGCCGGCGCAGTTCGAGCGCCGCATGATATCGCAAATGTTCTTGACCGCGCTGTTCAAGGATTGGGGTGTGGTGTGGCGTTTGTTGTTCTTCATGGCTTCCTCTCTTTTTTGTCAGACCTGTCCGACGTGTCTGACTTGTCTGACAAGCTTCTTGCTTTGCACCGCTCTTGGTAGAGCCGCTCTGTGAACCCGCCTTTTTCCAAAAAATCCTGTTCCAAGCGCTCCAATTGGCGTCGCAACAAATAACTGGCCTGGTTGATAAGGCAAATCATAGTGTTGGCAAAAACTTCTGGGTCACCAGGCCAGTCTGACCTGTCAGACCTGTCTGACCTGTCCGACGCAAATTTTCTTCTCACCTCCAGAGCCTGCGGTTCGTCCTTCTGCCACAGCCGAAGACCGCGCTGTCGTAAAAAGTCTTCATAATCCAGAAGCAATTCCTCAAGGCTGGCGCGTGCTACGCCTGTAAGTTTCAATTCGGTTTTTTTGGATGTGGCAGAGGCAAGGCTGCCCTCGGCAATGTTTTGAACCCCGCTTCGTGCCGCTTGCACCATCTGGTCATGAGTGCGCGTATTCCTTGGAACAAAACGATGACAAAAGACCACCGTGCCGTCATAGACAAGTTGTGCAGCCTTAAAACTCCGCAGTTTGCGGTAACCGCCATGCGGCAAAATCAAGCGGCCGCTTGCCTTGTCCGCCCTGTCCGACCTGTCTGATTTGTCTGACATTCTAAAGTTCTCCTGAAAAAGCCTTGCGCAAAATCGCCGCCGGCAGTTTGTTAATGGCTTCCAACTGCTCCTCAAGAGCCTTGCGAAGACGATCCACCGCAGCCATCCGCTCCTTCAAAATCGCCGCAATCCGCCGCTGCTCGGGAAGTGGCGGGAGGGGGAAAACTAACTCTTTGTAGTCAGACCACTTGATGTTCGGATACGTCGAAGTGTACTGGCTCAGCGTGAATTGGAGAAACCTCTTTTGGGAATAAGCTATATTACCGAGTCCCAGATTGGCTCGGTCATCAGACAGAGGCAACCAACTGTGGGACTGGCATTGGAAATCCGGCCCTGCTTGCAATGCGCCTCTGCCTTCTTTTGTCCCTGGCCTCCTGG